>CAZOKA010000224.1:0-4450 GCA_964580265.1 uncultured Rhodobacterales bacterium
GGTCATTCTGTTGTATTGCCCTGATAAACGCTGAAAAGGGCGGGCGACAAGCGGCATTACTTATTTTTTGCCTTTGCGAGGTGATTGCAGGCGTCCCCCACAAGGATGCCGGGGGCATGCCCTCAAGCCAGTTCGCCTTGAATATTGCCCGCGCGCCGCAGCGCGGCGGCGATCAACGCGGGCGTCTCTTCGGCTTGTCCGATGGGGGGAAGCGTCGGCCCGATGAAGCCGGCTTCGCTCAGCGCCAAGGGAACATCGTCCACTATATGCCCGGCGTTAAGGGCAAAGAATGGCAAGCACAGGGCCGGACCGGCATCGCGCGCCACGTCGGACAAGTAGGGTGGTTCTTCTATGAAACCGGCGACGACGCGGGCAAATCCACCGATGCGGGATAGGTGCTCGACCATTTCGTAGGTACTCTCGGACGAACGGCGTGAGATGTTTGAGCCATGTGCCGCGATCAGCAGTGCCGAGTCCGCAGGTGTCAGGCCCGCCTTTCGCGCGCCTCTCCGGGCGGTGCGGGCCATCAAGGCTGGCAAATCGGGATCTGTGCCATAGGGCCGCAATTGGTGTGCATCCGTGACGCCCGCGCCATTCAGGCGTTTGGGTAGATTTGTCCCTGTGAACCAGCCCTCGGCCATGAAAAACGGGTATATGAAGGGCGTGGTCATTCCCTTCAGGGCATTTTCCAGCGCTCCTTCCGCGGCCAGTGTCGCACCTTTCACACGCCAGCCGGGCAGATAGTCAGCGACGCGTGCCGCCAGAGTCTTGATTATGATTTCTTGCGGCGCAGGATCTGACGGGGCGCCATGTGCCACGATCAGGGCGTCGGCTCCGGCGGGTTGTGAAATTAAAGGCGAATTGGTCATCGAACTTTCCCGGTTGAATACGCGCGGTCGATCATGTGACGAGCTACACGCTGGGGATGGTGATCAGCCGTTGGCCATGACGAACATATGGACCACGTCCCGGCTCGGTCCATGTATTTCGTTGAGTTGGGCGGGAAAATATTGAAGATCGTGGGGTCTTTGGCGGTCACTTGCCCGCTATACCGCCGGAATATCGGCGCACTCACGCGTCGCGTTTTGCGGACGCAATTTCAGTCTTCCGCCGGCCGGTAGACGCAATCGGCCAAGGTGCTTCGATCCAGTTCTGCCAAAAATGCCGCCTCTGCACTGGCCAGTCGCGCCTTCAGAAGGCATCTTGGCGTCAGCACGCAGTTGTTGCCAGGGCCAAAGCATTCGACCAGCGCCTGCTCTGCCTCCAGCAATCGCACGATTTCGCCCAACGGGATATCAGTCGCCGGGCGCGCAAGGATTGCACCACCGCCGCCACCGCGCCGGGTGTGCACGATACCAGTCGCGGCAAGTGTTGAGATGACCTTGGCCAAATGGTTGCGTGAAATTCCGAACTCCTGCGACAATTCCGCCGTTGAGAAGGCACGTTCAGGGTTTCCGGCCATGCGCATGAGCGCGCGCAAACCAAAATCGGTGAATGACGTCAGGCGCAAGTGGTTGCTCCGTAGGTTGCCGGGGTTGCAAAATGGTCTGGTGCACCTTAATGCATATTTAAAATACCTATTGAGGTTGTCATGTCAAGCACCCCCACCCCTTCGTTCGCCTCCCCGCCGTGCTATGCTGAAGAGCTGGCTCAAGGTGCCAACGGGGCGGTTCCGCACGATTCACAGCAAGCCCGCGATGTCGTGCGCTGGCGCCGTGCAGAGCGTGCGCGTCTGACTTCCGAGCGAAAAGGGCTGAGCGTGGCAACACGCGCGCATGTCTCATTCATGCTGTCAGAACATGTGCGCGCGTTGATCACCGACCTGATGGATGGCGTATCGGGGCATGTTATCGCGGGTTATTGGCCGATCCGCGGCGAGCTTGATCTGCGACCGCTCTTGCGGGAGTGGCGGATGGCGGGCGCTCAGATCGCCTTGCCGGTGGTCGAAAGACGTGCTGCGCCGCTGATTTTTCGGCTTTGGACACCGCATGCCAGCCTGCTGCGCGGTGACTGGTCAATTCCCGTTCCGCCTGACAGCGCGCCGCTTGTGACGCCCGATGTCATCCTGTCGCCGCTGGTGGGTTGGGATGTCGAGGGCTATCGTCTTGGTAATGGCGGCGGCTACTATGATCGGACGTTGGCGGCGCGCACCGATGACCCTTTGACCATCGGCGTAGGCTTGAATGCCGCACGCCTGCCCACGATTTTTCCGCAACCTCACGATGTGACAATGACCCATATCGTGACCGAGCAGGGTATGCAGCCAATAGTGAAGGGCGCGCAATGACCACATCGGCCCAACAGATGCGCGCGTGGCGCGGCCCGACGATTCTGAGCTTCGGGTTCCGCCCCTTCTTTTTTGGTGCTGCGGCCTGGGCGGTGATAGCGATGGGGGGATGGATCGGGATGCTGGCCGGCATCGTGGAGCCGCCGATTCGGTTCGACCCTGTCTCGTGGCATGCGCACGAGTTTCTTTTTGGCTATCTGGGAGCCGTGGTCGCGGGGTTTTTGCTGACTGCGGTGCCCAATTGGACCGGGCGGTTGCCGATCGTGGGATGGCCGCTGGGGGGATTGGCGCTGCTGTGGGGCGGCGGACGCGTCGCCATGGCCACATCGGCCCTTGTGCCCGCGCCATTGGTGGCCGTGCTCGACCTGGCCTTTCCGGTTGTTCTGACGCTGCTGTTGTTGCGCGAGGTCGTCGCTGGTCGCAACTGGCGCAATCTGCCTGTCGTGCTCTTGCTGACGACGCTGCTGGCGGGGAACGCGGCGTTCCACTGGGAAGCTGCGCAGGGCATCTATGCCGCGCAGGGTGTCGGCTTGCGACTGGGGCTTGCGGCTGCGGTAATGATGATTGCCCTGATAGGGGGGCGAATCGTGCCGTCCTTCACCCGCAACTGGCTGGCCCGCACGGGGCATGGCGCGCGACCGGTCCCGCCGATGATGATGTATGATAAGGCTACACTGACATTAACTGCCATGGCGCTGTTGCTCTGGCTGGCATGGCCGATGGCGCCGATGACGGGTTGGGCGCTGATATTGGTCGGAGCCATGCACCTTTGGCGCCTTGCACGCTGGTGCGGACGTCATACCAGGGCCGAGCCGTTGGTGTGGATACTTCACCTGGGCTATGGTTTCATCCCGGTTGGCGCACTGGCTGTCGGAGTGGCGATCCTGCGGCCTGACCTGATCGCGGTTTCGGCGGCGCAACATCTGTGGATGGCTGGTGGAATTGGCACGATGACCCTGGCAGTGATGACACGCGCGACGCTTGGGCACACCGGGCAGGCCCTGACAGCGGGAACGGGGACGGTTGCAATCTATCTGTCGGTAATGGTTTCGACGCTGCTCCGTCTTGCCGCCGGATTCTGGCCCTCATGGTCCTCGGCGCTCTACTGGGGGTCGGGGGCGCTATGGATGCTTGCGTTCTCGTTCTTCTGCGTATTCTATGGCTCGGCCCTTTTGCGCACGCGGCCGACGGCGGCACGCTGAGCCTTGGGGTGGGGCGAGCTGATACTGGCTCTTGCCGCTTTCGGTTTGAGCCACGCGCTGCCGGTGCGTGCGTCTTTGCGTGCGGCCTTGATGCGCAGGCTTGGTATGCTTGGCTTCACTTTGGCCTATTCGATTTTGTCGTTGGTGATGCTCGGTTGGGTGATCATGGCGGCGGGGCGGGCACCATACCTGCCGTTGTGGGAGTGGGTGCCGTGGCGGGCGGCATTGCCATTCGTGGCGATGGCGGTCGTGTGCGGGTTGTTGGCCTTTGGCATCGCTCGTCCCAATCCGTTTTCATTTGGCGGGCGGAATGATGCGCGGTTCGATCCAATGCGTGCCGGGCTGGTGCGTTGGTTGCGCCACCCACTTTTAGCGGCGTTGGCGATATGGGCCTTGGCGCATCTGGTCGCCAACGGCGATCTGGCGCATGTGATCGTGTTTGGCCTCTTCGCGGGATTTGCCCTGTTGGGAATGGGGATAGTGGACGGGCGCAAGCGACGGCTTATGGGGGCGGAATGGGATGACCTGAATGCGAGATTGGCGGCCGCGCCACGCATACAGAGGCCGCAGTCATGGGGCGGGGCAATGCTGCGGTTGGGGGCTGCCTGCGGGCTTTATGCCGTGCTGCTGTGGGGGCATGAATGGTTTGCCGGGGTGTCGCCGGTCTGGCCATGGTAGCCGCGCCGCGTCAATCATTTTGCGCCACGTTGCGCCGCCCCGCGCGCTCCAACGCATCCAGCACGGTTTGTGCATTGAGTATTTCAGGCAGTGCGATTCCCTCGGGGGCGCCGGGACCATACACTGCATTGAACGGTATGCCGTAGCGGTCAAAGCTCGCGAGATAGCGGGAAATGCCATCATCCGGGCGGGTCCAGTCAGCGCGTAACGGCATGACGTTCTCGTCGCGCAATGCGTCGGCCACCGGCGCACGGTCCAGCACCAGCGCCTTGTTGGCCTTGCA
>CAZOKA010000225.1:0-4448 GCA_964580265.1 uncultured Rhodobacterales bacterium
CGGGAATGAGATTGGTGCCAGCGTTGCCGATATAGCCGCAGAGCGCACGCGCCAGATAGATGAAGAGGGCTGGACGCCCGAGCACGATGACGAACACGATGCCGGTGAGATCGCCGGCGCAGGCGCAGCATACGCGCTCAACGCGGCATGCCTGCTGAGCCCCTATCACGGAACGCCCCTCGATGAGCCGCCGGACAGCTGGGTGTGGGAGCGCGCGTGGTGGAAACCCAATATGGGCGACGATCCCCGGCGCGATCTGGTCAAGGCCGGCGCCCTGATCGCGGCCGAGATCGACCGGCTGGAACGCGCGCAGGAACGGGACGACCAGACCGAGGCCAGCCAATGACCCAGCCCCCCGACATCGAGGCCGACGGCTTCACCACCTGCCACCCGCCACTCACGGGGCAGGCCCGCACGGCGATGACGCTTTCCGACGCGCGCGCCGTGCGGGCCGATCTGGCGCATCACCCGGATGCCGACGTGATCGAGGCCGCCCGCACCATCGCCCGGCTGAGCCCCGAGCCATCGGAACAGGCCGACGCCGCGCAGCTGCTGGCCATCATGCACTGGACGGGAGACTGAGCCGATGCCCGACCTGTCAATTCTGAAACTTGCCGCTGAACGCGTTGCCATGTGGGAAGAACCCTATGGCGTCTTCGGCAACTGGCAGGCCGATCTGATCGGCTTGGTGCTGGTGGCCCACCACGGCGGGGAAAAGATCGAAAAGCACGTCTCGTGGTTCGAGATCGAGCAGGCGAGGTATCCGGCACATGTTCTTGAACGGGCCGAAGCCGCCGCGCTTGCAGGACTGTCCAGCTAACCCGACGAATGGAACGCCCCATGCCCGACCTGCCCGCCTTCGCCCGCTTCTGGATGGTCTGCCGCAAGCCCGCGCAGGCCAGCCACAAGACCGAACCGCGCCAGCGCTATTCCACCCTGCGCGACGCGCGCGACGCCGCCGGGAAACTCGCCGCCCAGACCGGCGCGCCGTTTCTCATTCTCGAAACGGTCGAGGTCATCCACCCGACCGACCACAGCCAAGGAGGATTGGACCTTTGAGCAAGGAACAAACCCTGCCGTCCACCCGCGAACGTCTCGTCGCCCGCTGCCTGCTGATCGTGGCCGAGCTGCTATGCGGCAAGTCGTTCAACGGCGGCGTGGACGGCGACATCCAGAAACAGATCGCCGAATTGCGCGAGGCGATTACGCGCCAACCCAGCTGAATGAAATCAGGACGCAATACATAACCGCGAAGAGTGATCCGGTTATGTGGAACCTTTCTTTAGCGCTCGAAGAAATCGCTGGATCAATCGAGCGGCAAGAGGTCGCGCTGAACCAGTTGCTTCGACGCCAATAATCTCGGCTGCGGTCTTATATAGATCGGGTTGATTCTTCATGGGTATCAAAATACCCCATCGCTTGGGATATTTCAATACCTCACGCGTCCTTCTTGCCATCATCTGGCTTCTTCTTCACCAGCTTCTTCAGCTTCTTCTCAAACCGCTCTTCGTCGTCGTCCGTCTCTAGCTGGCGGGCGGCTTCCTTGAACTTGTCGAGTTGACTCTTATTGGCGTCCTGCATGATCTTGTCAAAACCTCTCTCATATTCACTGGAAAAGACTGACGTAAATTGCATTTTGATCCTCCACCAAAATCTCCTCAAGACATTCTGTATTTCTGTGATGAGTCCAGCCAGGTTACCGATCCCTTTGCTGCTGTTGGCGGCCTAGCGATACAACGCGGGGAAATTTCTAGGATTGTAACAGATTTGGCGGCCCTAAAGGAAGAGACCGGAAAGCGCGGAGAGGTGAACCGGTGGAACGCTAGGCCCAAATGGTAGCACGGTCCAAGGCCCTATTCCTTTCGGAAGCGCTGGTAGTAGACCCAGAGGTTCGGACCTTGGACGCCTTGAATTTAGTCTTTTCGGTTTACGAAATCAATAAGCTGTTTCATAGGTGAGCCGCCTTCCAGCCGCCCCAGACAAGACAATCACGCCACGCTCTGCATCTTCCACTCCATTGGCTGAACGGTTGTTGTAACGGAACTCAAACTCCGCCGCATAGCGGTGCAGGTGCTTCTTGGCGCAGTGCTGATAGACGCCCTTCATGCCGCGCTTGAAGATGGAGAAGTAGCCTTCAATCGTGTTGGTGTGGACCTCGCCGCGACCGTATTCACCTTGACCGTGGCGCACGAAATCATGGCCCGCAAAGTCGCGAGACAGGAATTTGTACTGGCCCGCCTCGTCGGTGTAGATAACGGCCTCCTTGTCGATATTCTCTTGCAGGATCGGCAGGAGCGTCTTGGTTTTCAGGTCGTCAACGACGATGCTCTTGGCGCGGCCTGTGTTGCGGTCCACCAGCGTTAGAAGCTTGTGCTTGTGGGCATAGCCACGGCCCTTCTTGGTGTGCTTCGGCTTGATCGTGCGGTCGTTGCCGATGAAGGTTTCGTCAACCTCGACCACGCCACCATCGCTGCCAAAGTCCAGCGCACCATCGGAGCGCATGGCCTCGCGGATGCGGTGCGTCATGAACCACGCGCTCTTGTGCGTGATTTCCAGAACGCGGTGAAGTTGGTGGCTGCTAATGCCCTTCTTGCTGGACACCATCAGGTGAATTGCTTGCAGCCACTTGTGCATGGGAATGTGGCTATCCTCGAAGATGGTGTTCTTGCGGACGGTGAACTGCTTGCGGCACTCACGGCACTTCCAGAGACCGTGGCGCTCTACGCCTTCCGGGTTCTTCTTGCTCGGCTTTGTGCGGACGCCCTCAAGGCGATAGGCACGGTCTACCACGCCGCAGTGCGGGCAAACCGGACCATCGGTCCAGATGATGCTTTCGACGTGCTTAAAGGCTTCGGCCTCGTCGTGCATATACGGTTTATTAAGAACAGACATTTCACTTTCCTCAACTGCTTGACTCCAATATAGGAATCTCAGTTGGGTTTGTCAAATATACAATCGCCATTCGTTTTGCTGAGGTGGCAATTTGGTCGCATTACGTTTTGGGCATCCGTTTTTCGAGCAATTTGAGTCTGTTAACTCGATATTCACATTTTTTGGTAACCTATTGAATCAGCGCGATTTCTATTCTATATTGTTAATGCTTGGAGTACAGAGGTTTCGCGATGGACAAGACACTGCAAGACCTCGTTGAGGCTCTTCGTGACAGGGAGATGACAGCCGAGGAATACCAAGAACAGCGCGTCAGCTTCGCATATGGAAATGCCCCGACCGAGGACAAGACTACTAAGGAGGAAGTGAGACAGGTAGTCATGGGTGCAACTCGCCCCAAGACTTAGCTTTTCTTGCTATAAATTGTTGCTATTATGGCCGCTGATACCAAATGCAGCGGCCATAATATGTTGGGATATATCCCAGACGAAGACAAGCTATCTCCTTGGGTGACGCAAAGGAACCTAGTGCGTCAGTACGATTTCTTGTCTTCCGCATTCTCAAGCACAACATCTCTAAGATAAAAGACCGGAAGGCCGGATAGAGGGACCGTGCCAATCAAGCGCAAAACTTGCTAGGCACCCTGCCACACGGCAATCAGGGCCTAGACCTCTTCCTGCACCCGCTCCAGCCCCATCGCGGCCATTGCATCGAGTGGAGCCATTCCGCCAATCACCGTGAGAACGCCCTCTGTTGCCTGCGGCAGGGGTTTGTTGTCGGACGGGAACCAGATGACAAGGGCCTGCTGTGCCCGCTCTGCGCCGGTGAGATTGATCTGATACGGTTCCTCATCCCATGCGGGGCGGTCCAGTGTGAATTGTGCGCCTGCGATCCATTCGTCAGAGGCTTCCCAGCTTGCGGCGTAGAAGGCGGTGCCATTGGCATCCTGCCAGCCCGGCACGAAGGTCTGAAGGTCGGCGGGGCCGAATGCCAGCGTGGCGGCAAAGCTGCGGGCATCATCCAGCAGGGTGGCGTCTACGGCGGCTGTCAGTCTCATGCCGGGCCTCCATCGTTAATTGTCCATCCGGCTGCGATCAGGGCGTCCCGCCCATCCTCCGCTGCGCCGCCTGCGGTGTAGGTCGCCAGCGGGATATCCAGCGTTACGCCCGAGTTTACTGTTTGCGCGCCCCACGCGATCAGCAGTTCGTCGTATTCTGCTGTCGTTATCGGGGTATCAGTGGCGAAATCATCGGCTGTCGTAAGGGTTGTTACATCAAAGCCGGACACATCCGGGGGAGTTGTGATATCGATCAGGTCGCGGAACATGAAACCCATATCCGTTACCGAGGATGTATCAAAGCCGGATACATCAGGTGGGGTAGTGAGAGAGTTCATGTTGTAGAACATGGCCCTCATATCCGTCGCCGCGGACGTATCAAAGCCGGACACATCGGGGGGAGTAGTGAGAGAGTTCATGTTGCGGAACATATGCCCCATATCCGTTACCGAGGACGTATCAAAGCCGCTCATATCTAGCGACGTGATATCCGTTCGGTCGC
>CAZOKA010000226.1:0-4415 GCA_964580265.1 uncultured Rhodobacterales bacterium
GACAACTTTTTCTTCGGAAAAGAGAAATGGTGGTGGTCTTCCTTGCCATTCGATGCGCGTGGCATGATCTTTGCCGCCGCCCAGCGCTTGCACCACCTTACCCATGTTACTTAACTCAATGGTTATGGGGCGACCGATGCGCGATATTTCTTTCTCCGCCCCCAGCCCCTGAACCGCGGTGTTGATCCTGTCGGTGATGTGGCCTTGCACCGCTGTTTCGGTCTGGCGGCGGTTGAGCTCGACCCGGATCAGGGTGAAGGGTAGCGAGATGACCGCGCCGAGGGCGGCGGTGATCGCGGTGAGCGACAACAGATACCAGCGCAGATCAAGCGCCTCTTCGGCGCTCACGGCGGCGACCCGACCCCAGATCCCGTAGAGCACCCAGAACATCCCGAACAGCAGGGTCGCGAACAAGGCCATCCAGATCAGGGTAAGACCCAGAACCAGCAGCGGGTGCAAACCTGACAGCCACATCTTTTCGTGCGCCTTGTTCATCCAGACAGCCAGCGCGCTCTTCGGGGACAGCAGCAGGATTATGACCCCCGGCAGGATTATGACAGCCAGGACGAACAAGATCGTGCCGAGCGCGTGTTCCGACATCGGAAGCGTGATGGTCACCTGGCTGTCGGACACCGGCATTCTCCTTTTGCGAGTATTGGCAACCTATGCATGACGTGCCGCTTGAGTAAAGGCGAGGTGCATTTGTACGGCGATCCCGTACGATCCGTACCAACCGGGCGGTTTCGCGTCTTGCAAATGTGCCATCGCGGCCATAGGTTCCGGCCAATTCGCGGGGGGTCTGCCCCTGCCGCCGGGTGCAACAAAAGGACAGACCCTATGGAAGCCGTTGGACAGTTCATTCCCCTCATCCTGATTTTCGTGATCATGTATTTCCTTTTGATCCGGCCGCAGCAAAAGAAACTGAAGGATCACCAGAAGATGGTCGAGGCGCTGCGCCGCGGGGACCAGGTGGTCACGCAAGGCGGGCTGATCGGGAAGGTGACCAAGGTCAAGGACGACAACGAGATCGAGGTCGAACTGGCCAAGGACATCAAGGTGCGCGTGGTCAAGTCCACCGTTGCCCAGGTGACCAGCAAGACCGAGCCGGCCGAATCCTAACTTACTGAAAAGGCAGGCGTCATGCTGCAAATCGACCTCTGGAAGCGGGTGGTGATCTGGGCGCTTTGCGCGCTCGGGCTGTTGCTGGCGCTGCCCAATGCCTTCTACACCCGCGTCGAGACGGCGAACGACGCGAGCGCCGCGATCGAGATCGGCGCAAGCGATCCCGCGCTCAAGGAGCAGGCCGCGATGTGGCCCGATTACCTGCCTTCCGGGCTGGTGAACCTGGGGCTGGACCTGCGCGGCGGCGCGCATCTGCTGGCCGAGGTGCAGGTGGAGGACGTCTACGAGACGCGGCTACAGGCGATGTGGCCCGAGGTGCGCGACCTGCTGCGCGAGGACCGCGATCGCATCGGCACCATCCGCTTGCAACCCTCCGCGCCTGACACGTTGCGCGTGCGGTTGAACCAGAACCCCGACCAGGTGCAGGACGCCGCCGAGATCGTGCGCGGCCTTGCCCGCCCCGTGACCAGCGTCACGGGTGCCGGCGCCAGCGATATAGAGGTTTCGACCGACGGTGCCGATGTCGTCGTGCGCCTGAGCGAGGCCGAGCGCCGCGCCACCGACGAGCGCACCGTCAAGCAGGCGCTGGAGATCGTTCGCCGCCGCATCGACGAGGTCGGCACGCGCGAGCCGACGATCCAGCGGCAGGGCTCTGACCGCATCCTGATCCAGGTGCCCGGCGTGGGATCGGCGGCGGAGCTGAAGGAAATCATAGGCACCACCGCGCAACTGACGTTTCAGCCGGTTGTCAGCCGCACCTCGGACAAGGATGCCTCGGCCGGTGCGGGCAACGAGGTGTTGCCATCGCTGGATACGCCGGGACAGTATTACATCCTTGAACGTGCCCCGGTCGTCAGCGGCGAAGACCTGGTGGATGCGCAGCCGTCGTTCGATCAGAACGGCCGGCCCGCCGTGAACTTCCGGTTCAACACGTCCGGCGCGCGCAAGTTCGGCGATTTCACCGCCGAGAACATCGGCAACCCCTTTGCCATCGTGCTTGACGACGAGGTGATCAGCGCCCCCGTGATCCAGAGCCACATTCCCGGCGGCTCGGGCATCATCACCGGCGATTTCACCGTCGAGGAAAGCACCCAGCTTGCCGTGCTGCTGCGCGCGGGCGCGCTGCCGGCGGAGCTGACTTTCCTGGAAGAGCGGACGATCGGGCCGGAGCTGGGCGCCGACAGCATCGAGGCGGGCAAGATCGCCTGTATCGTGGCCTTCGCCGCGGTGCTGGTGTTCATGGTGCTAAGCTATGGCACCTTCGGGCTGTTCGCCAATATCGCGCTGTTGCTCAATGTCGGGCTGATCTTCGGCCTGCTGTCGCTGATCGGGGCGACGCTGACGCTGCCGGGGATCGCGGGGATCGTCCTGACCATCGGGATGGCGGTGGATGCCAACGTGCTGGTGTTCGAGCGTATCCGCGAGGAGGCGCGCACCGCCAAGGGCCCCGCCCGCGCGATCGAGCTGGGCTATGAAAAGGCGCTGTCGGCGATCCTGGACGCCAACATCACCACCTTCATCACGGCGGTGATCCTGTTCGCCATGGGGTCCGGTCCGGTGCGGGGCTTTGCCATCACGCTGGGGCTGGGTATTCTGACCTCGGTCTTCACGGCGATCTTCGTCACGCGGTTGATCATGGTGATCTGGTTCGAACGCCGCCGCCCCAAAACGCTGGAGGTGTGATATGCGCCTGAAACTCGTTCCCCAGAATACCAACTGGGATTTCTTTGCGCGTCCGACGCTGACGTTGGGTATCTCCGGGGTCTTGATGGTGTTGGCGCTTGTCTCGTTCCTCATACAAGGCCTGAATTTCGGCATCGACTTCCGCGGCGGCACCACCATCCGAACCGAAAGCGCCGAGCCGATCGACATTGCCGAATATCGCGCGGCGGTCGGCAGCCTGGGGCTGGGCGACATTTCGATTACCGAGGTGTTCGACCCCACCTTTGGCCCCGATCAGAACGTTGCCATGGTGCGCATCCAGGCTCAGGAAGGGCAGGAGGCCGTGACCGCCGATGTAGTGGCCGAAGTCGAGGCGGCCCTGCGCGAGGCGGTGCCCGATATCCGGTTCCTGTCGGTAGAATCGGTCGGGCCGAAGGTGTCGGGCGAATTGATCCAGACCGCCGTGATCGCGGTGCTGCTGGCGATATCGGCGGTGCTGGTCTACATCTGGTTGCGGTTCGAGTGGCAGTTCGCGCTCGGCGCGGTGGCGGCACTGGTGCACGATGTGGTTCTGACCATAGGCGTGTTTTCCGAATTGCAGATCCAGTTCGACCTGGCCATCATCGCGGCGCTTCTGACGATCGTGGGTTATTCGCTCAACGACACCGTGGTCGTCTTCGACCGGGTGCGCGAGAACCTGCGCAAATACAAGAAAAAGCCGCTCAAGGAAGTCATGAACATCTCGATCAACGAGACGCTGTCGCGGACGGTGATGACCTCGGTCACGACGCTGATCGCGCTGATTTCGCTGATCGTGCTGGGCGGAGACGTGATCCGGGGCTTCGTCTTTGCGATGCTTTGGGGCGTGATCGTGGGCACTTACAGTTCGGTTTTCGTGGCCTCCGCGATCTTGCTGAAGCTGGGGGTCAAGCGTGACTGGTCCAAGCCCGACGCCAACGCCGGGAACCAGTTTGCCAACGTGGATGCCTGAAGCGATCGGCGCCGCACTGGCCCATGAGGGGCTGGTGTGGCTGATGCTGGGGGCGTTTGTTGCCGGGTCGGTGCGCGGTTTCTCGGGGTTCGGAACGGCGATGGTGTTTCTGCCGGTGGCGGCGCTTTTCCTGTCTCCGGTCTGGGCACTGATTGCGCTGGTGGTCATGGATGCCTTTGGCCCGATCCCCAACCTGCGCCGTGCCATGCGCGACGGGCGGATCGGCGATCTGGGCTGGCTTCTGGCGGGCACGATCGTGGCGTTGCCGGTGGGGCTGTCGGTGCTCTATGCCGTGTCGCCCGTGGTGTTTCGCTATGCCGTGTCGATCGTGGCGCTGTCTGTGCCGTTCTTGCTGATGGCGGGCTTGCGACTGCGCCGTGCGCCGGGGCGGGGGCTGTTGCTGGGCACTGGCCTGTCGGCAGGATTTCTGGGGGGCGTATCGGGGCTGTCCGGTCCGCCGGTGATCCTGCTTTACATGGCATCAGGCGACCCGGTGCGCATCGTGCGGGCCAACAACATGCTGTTCCTGTTCGCCTATACGATGCTGCTGCTGGTGGTGCTGGCCTTGCAAGGCCGGATCGAGGTCGCGGCGGTCGTGATCGGGTTGATGTTGGCGGTGCCGAATGCGATTGGCAACATG
>CAZOKA010000227.1:0-4411 GCA_964580265.1 uncultured Rhodobacterales bacterium
GTGCACGGCTACATGAGCCAGTCCGACAAGGGCGAGATGGTGATCGGCGGCGGCGCGGACGGCTACAACAACTACACCCAGCGGGGCAGCTTCCACCATATCGAGGAAACCGTGCGCGCGCTGGTCGAGACGTTCCCGATGATCTCGCGCCTCAAGATGCTGCGCCAGTGGGGCGGCATCGTGGACATGACCGGCGACCGCTCTCCGATCCTGTCCAAGACACCCGTCGAGGGGGTGTTCATCAACGGCGGTTGGGGCACCGGCGGCTTCAAGGCGACGCCCGGATCGGGCTGGGCGATGGCCGAGCTGATGGCAAAGGGCCACTCGCCGCTGACCGACGAGTTCTCGATGTGGCGCTTCAGGGAAGGCAAGTTCATCGATGAGAGCGTCGCCGCGGGGGTGGCGCATTGATGGGCGCCGAATTTCCAACCCCGGGGCGCAGCCCCGGATCGCGCCCGACCCGCCCCCATGGGCGGGCGCGATTTCATCGCCCCCACCCCGGGCCGGGCGCGATCCGTGCCTGGGCAGTGCGACCGAACATGATCAAGGGAGCCACGCCATGCTGATCCTTCACTGCCCCTATTGCGGCGTCATGGCCGACGAAACCGAGCTTCACGGCGGCGGCGAGGCGCACCTTGAGCGCCACGGCCCCGGCTCCAGCGACGAGGAGTTCCACGACTACCTGTTCGCCAAGGAAAACCCGCGCGGCGTGCATTTCGAGCGCTGGCGCCACGTGCAGGGCTGCGGCAAGTGGTTCCACGCCGCGCGCGACACCGCCACGCTGGAGGTGTTCGGCACCTACCCGGCGCAGACCACCGAACCGCCGCAGGACATCCGCAAGGCGATTACCGCCAAGCGCCCCGGCTGGACGTGGCGAGGGCTGTCATGATCGCCCGGCGTCTTCATCTTGCCCAAAATACTCCGGGGTCCGGGGCAGCGCCCCGGCACTTGGCACACGCGAAAGGCCTGATCCCATGAGCACACGACTTGCAACAGGCGGCCGCCTTCTGGACAAGGGGCGGCAGGTGTCGTTCACCTTCAACGGCAAGCGCATGACGGGCTTTGCCGGTGACACGCTGGCCTCGGCGCTGCTGGCCAATGACCAGGTGATGATGGGCCGGTCGTTCAAGTATCACCGCCCGCGCGGCGTGGTGGCCAGCGGCGCGGAGGAACCCAACGCGCTGGTCGGTCTGGGCACGGGGGCGCGGTTCGAGCCGAACCAGCGCGCCACCACGACCGAGCTGTTCGACGGGCTGAGCTGCATCAGCCAGAACCACTGGCCCAGCCTCGATTACGACATCGGCGCGGTCAACCAGGCCTTTGCCCGGTTCCTGCCGGCGGGGTTCTACTACAAGATGTTCATGTTCCCGAGCGCCTTCTGGAAGCATGTGTACGAGCCGTTCATCCGCCAATCCGCGGGCCTTGGCAAGGCGCCGGATGCCGAGACGCGCGATGCCGACACCTACGAGCATTTCCACGCTTATACGGATGTCCTGGTGATCGGCGGCGGTGTCGCGGGATTGCAGGCGGCGCTGGCGGCGGGCCGGTCGGGCGCGCGGGTTCTGGTGATGGAGCAGACGCCGCACTGGGGCGGGCGCGCGCCCGTCGATGGCGGCGAGGTGGACGGCACGCCGGCCGAGGCGTTCATCGACGCGGCGGTGGCCGAGCTGGAGGCGATGGACAACGTCACCCTGCGCCTGCGGTGCATGGGCGCGGGGGTGTATGACCACGGCTACGTGTTGGGCTACGAGCGGCTGAGCGATCACATGCCGGGTGCGGACGGGCCGCGCCACCGGCTGTGGCGGGTGCGCGCGGGGCAGGTGATCACCGCGACCGGCGCGATCGAGCGGCCGCTGTCCTTTGCCGGCAACGATGTGCCGGGGGTGATGCTGGCCTCGGCGTTGCGCGATTACGTGGTCAACTGGGGCGTGTCGGCGGGCGACCGCACGGTCGTCGTGACCAACAATGACGACGCGTATCGCACCGCGCTGGCGCTGCTTGATGCCGGGCTTGAGGTGCCGCTGATACTGGATGCGCGCGCGGGCGGCGGCGGGGCGCTGGCCGACGAGGCGCGCGCGCGCGGCATCCGCGTGGAAAACGGCAAGGGCATCGCCAAGGTCCAGGGGCGCGCCCGCGTCACCGGCGTTGCGATCTGCGCGCAGGCGGGCGAGGGCGCCGTGCTGGAAGAGGTGCCCTGCGACGCTGTGGCGATGTCGGGGGGCTGGTCGCCGGTGGTGCACCTTTGGTCGCATTGCGGCGGCAAGCTGAATTGGGACGATGCGCTGGCGATGTTCCGCCCCGACGCGAGCCGCGCCCCCACGGGCCATGACGGCGCGCCTTTCGTGGCCGCCTGCGGCGCGGCCAACGGCGAATTCGGGCTGGACGCGATCCTGAGCGATGCCAACACTGCCGGGCAAACCGCGGCGCGCGCCACCGGCCACAAGCCGGGCCGCAAGGGCGCGCCCAAGGCCAGCGCCGCGGAGGAGGCGCCGCTGCAGCAGGTGTGGCTGATGCCGCAGGGCGCGAACATCAAGCTGCGGATGAAGGCGTGGCTGGATTACCAGAACGACGTCAAGGTATCGGATGTGCAACTGGCCGCGCGCGAGGGCTATGAAAGCGTCGAGCACACCAAGCGCTATACCACGCTGGGGATGGCGACGGATCAGGGTAAGTTGAGTAATATCAACGGATTGGCAGTCCTTTCTGATGCATTGGGTCAACCGATACCGCAGACCGGCACCACCACGTTCCGCCCGCCCTACACGCCGATTTCCATGGGTGCCATCGCCGGCGAGGCGCGCGGCGCGCTGTTCCAGCCGATCCGCCGCACCACCGTGCAGGGATGGCACGAGGCGCAAAACGCCTACATGGAGCCGGTCGGCCACTGGCGGCGGCCCTACTGTTTCCCCAAGCCGGGCGAAAGCCACGAGGAGGCGGTGCAGCGCGAGGTGCGCGCCACCCGCGACAGTCTTGGCCTGCTGGACGCCTCGACGCTGGGCAAGCTGATCGTCAAGGGCCCCGACGCGGGCCGGTTCATGGACATGATGTACACCAACATGATGTCCAACCTGGCCGTGGGCAAATGCCGCTATGGCCTGATGTGCAGCGAGAACGGGTTCCTGATGGATGACGGCGTGGTCGCGCGCCTGTCCGATGATACCTGGCTGTGCCACACCACCACCGGCGGCGCCGAGCGGGTACATGCCCACATGGAGGAATTCCTGCAAACCGAATGGTGGGATTGGCAGGTCTTTGTCGCCAACGTGACCGAGCAGTATGCGCAGTTCGGCGTGGTCGGCCCGAATGCCCGCAAGGTTCTGGAAAAGCTGGGCGGCACGGACCTGTCGAAAGAGGCGCTGGCCTTCATGCAATGGACGGAAGGCACGTTGGCGGGGATCAAAAGCCGTATCTTCCGTATATCTTTTTCCGGCGAATTGAGTTATGAAGTGGCTGTGCCGGCCAGCGTGGGTCGCGTCTTTTGGGACAAGTTGCTGGAGGCGGGTAACGAGTTCGGCGCGACCCCCTATGGCACCGAGGCCCTGCACATCATGCGGGCCGAGAAGGGCTTCATCATGATCGGGGACGAGACCGATGGCACGGTGATCCCGCAGGATCTGGGCCTCGACTGGGCGATCTCTAAGAAGAAGGACGATTACATCGGCAAGCGCGCGCAGGCGCGCAGCCACATGGTTGATCCCGAGCGGTGGAAACTGGTGGGCCTTGAGACGGTGGACGGCAGCGTACTGCCCGATGGCGCCTATGCCGTGGGCGAGGGCGTGAACGCCAACGGACAGCGCGTGGTGCAGGGGCGGGTGACATCGACCTACCATTCCCCGACGCTGGAGCGGGGGATTGCCATGGGGCTGGTCCTGCATGGTCCCGACCGGATGGGCGAGGTGCTGGATTTCCCGCGCCTGGATGGCAGCATCGTGCAGGCGAAGATCGTCGATCAGGTCTGGTTCGACAAGGACGGGGAGAAGCAGAATGTCTGAGGCGGCAAGCGCGTTGAGCGGCGCGGCATACGAGGGCGGGCTTGTTCGGGTGGCCGATGCCGGCCTTCAGGGTATGGTCACGCTGCGCGGCGATCTGGATGCGGAGGCGATCCGCGCGGCGGTATCCGATGCCACCGGCTGCGACATGCCGGGCCAGCGCGGGATCACCGCGCAGGGCGACAACGCGGTGGCGTGGATGGCGCCCGACGAGGTGCTGCTGATGGGGCCGCACGCGGCCGCCGACGACACCTGCGCGGCGCTTGAGGCGGCGCTGGAGGGGCAGCATCACCTGGCGGTGAACGTGTCGGACGCGCGGGCGCTGTTTTCGGTGACCGGCGAGGATGCGGCGGTGCGCGAGGTGCTCGCCAAGCTGGCGCCGGTGGACCTGTCGCCGGGGGCGTTCGGGCCGGGCGATTTCC
>CAZOKA010000228.1:0-4411 GCA_964580265.1 uncultured Rhodobacterales bacterium
GCCCGTCGCGCACCCGCACGTTGCCCACGTCGCGCCCCTGCCCGATGCTGGCGGTATCCAGCGCCGAGGCCTGGCCGGATTCCCATGTGATGGTCAGCCCCGCCTCGGTGAGGCGGCCTTCCTCGCGCAGACGGGTCAGCGGCCAGGCCCGCCCGCCCACGCGCAGCACCCGCACCAGCGGGTCGATACCGTGGGGCGGGGTTTCACCGTTATAGAGGAACGGTTTGCGGGAACTGTCATAGTTGCGGTAGGGGTTCTGCCCGTAGGCGCGGGAATAGGATGGCTCGTCCATCACCAGCCCGTCGGGATGGGCGGCGCGGAACGCCTTCCAGCTTTCCATCCAGGTGGGCAGCGATGTCAGCTCGACCCCCGTCATGCGCCCGACGATGCCGCGCCCGACCGCCTGTTGCCACCAGCTCTGGGTCTGGCGGTCATACATGACCATATCGGAATTGCGCAGCTTGCCCGACACCCCGAACCACAGCACCTGCTCGCCAACGCGGCGGTCAAAGGTCATGCCGGAATTGCACAGCGGACAGAAGGTGACGGCGACGGGCACGTCGGCGATCTGGTCGTTGACGATCTCGTGCCACATCAGGTAGCGGATCGGGTAGGCACGCGGGCGGGCGCCGTCGATGGTGACGGTGATCACCGGCTCGCGCGGGGACAGGCGGGTTTCGGCCCCCGCGGGCAGGAACTCGGGATCGGTCAGCGCCGGGATGCCATCCTTGGGCGGGCCGCCCGAGATGATCTCGGACCAGTCGTCGATGGCGGATTTGTCGAAATCGGTGCGCGGCCATTCATCCTCCCACATGGCGGGATAGGCATGGCCCGCGGGCGCGGTGGCCAGCGCAAGCGTGGCGGCGAGGGCGGCAAGCATGAGGCGGGTCATCGGATCGCTCCTGTTGCAAGGGACGATCCGAGGATGCCGCGAAAGACGCCGCCGCGACAGCCCCCCGCACGCGGTTGTGACGCGGCGTGTGCGCTCAGCCGCGGCTGTGCAGGGGGCGGCGGAACGCGCGGCGCAGTTCGGCCGCGCCATCGCGGTCGTACCAGCGCCCGTGCGCCAGGATGATCCGCTCGGGCGCGAAGGCGATCATCGTCTCGACCGCGTCCGCCAGCGCCGCCTTGTCGCGAAAGCTCAGCGCCATGTCGGGGGGCATCTTGCCGTCGCGGTCGGCGATCCCCGCCAGCCAGACCAGCGGCCGCATCCACAGCGGCAGCTTGGACAGCTCGAAATTCTCGATCAGGTCGGTCAGGATCAGGGTGCGGCTGGCGATGTGAAAGAACACCGCCTCGCGGTGCAGCTTGCTGCCCTCGACGATGATCTGCTCGATCTGGCCGGCCCAGGGCGGCTCGGCCCGCGGCCCCAGGTCGTGATCGAAGCGCAGCTCCATCCCCTTGGCCGCCGCCCGTTCGGCCACGCCGGGTGCGCCCCAGGCCTGCGCGCCGGGAAAGGCCGCCTGCCAGTCGGCAATGAACGCGTAGTGAATCCAGTTGGGCGCGATCAGGTGGCGCACAGGGCCCAGCGCCTCAAGCTCGGCCCTGAGCGCATCGCTCATCCGGGTGGGGGAATGCACCCACAGATCGCCATTCTCCAGCCGCACCACGGTGGCGCGGGTGGAAAACGGCAGGCCGTAGAACCGGATCGCCGGCCCATCGATCAGCCAGAGCCCCTCGCCCACGGGTTTGAGCGTGTCGAGGGGCTCATAGCCGGTGGGCATAGGCTCTACTCCGTCACGGTGACCGAGGTCATCGCGTCGGGGCGGCCGATCACGGCGCCGTTGCGCCCCTTGCCGCGCTTGATCGCGTCGATCACCTCCATGCCATCGGTCACGCGACCGACGACGGTGTATTGCCCGTTAAGGAAATGCCCCGCCTTGAACATGATGAAGAACTGCGAATTGGCCGAGTCCGGGTCTTGCGAGCGGGCCATGCCCACCACGCCACGATCGAACGGCACGTCCGAGAACTCGGCCTTGAGGTCGGGCAGGTCCGAGCCGCCCATACCGGCGCGGGACATGTCGCCGCCGTCGATCTGGCCGAATTGGACATCGCCGGTCTGGGCCATGAACCCGTCGATCACGCGGTGAAAGGCGACGCCGTCATAGGCGCCGCGCTCGGCCAGGGTGGCAAGGCGCTCGGCATGGCCGGGCGCGACATCCTCGAGCAGGTCGATGGTGACGGTGCCTTGCGCGCCCTCGCCCGCGATCTCGATCTGCAGGCCGGTGGCGGCGGCGGGGCCGGCGATCAGGGCCAGCGCCGCCAGCGGGGCAAGAAACGGCTTAAGCATCGGCGGCCACCTTCACGCTGATCATGCGGTCTGGGTTTGCGGGCGGCTCGCCGCGGGTGATGGCATCGACATGCTCCATCCCGGAAATCACCCGGCCATAGACGGTATATTGCCCGTTCAGGAAATGGTTGTCCGAGAAGCTGATGAAAAACTGCGAGTTGGCCGAGTTGGGATTGGCCGACCGCGCCGCGCCCACCGTGCCGCGATCATGCGGGATGCGCGAGAATTCGGCAGGCAGGTCCGGCAGGTCCGATCCGCCGGTGCCGGCGCGGCCGGGGGCGTAATCCTTTTCCATGTTGGCGTGGCGCACATCGCCGGTCTGGGCCATGAACCCGTCGATCACGCGGTGAAAGGCGACGTTGTCATAGGCGCCCGCGCGGGCCAGTTCCTTGATCCGTTCGCAATGCTGCGGGGCGACATCTGGCAGCAGCTCGATCGTCACTGTGCCGTCCTTCAGCTCGATCAGGATGGTGTTCTCGGGGTCTTTGATCTCGGCCATGCGGGCCTCCTTGGGGTTACGTGCATCTCGTCGATACCTAAGCCGCGCGCACGCGATTGCCAAGAGCGGCGCGGCGGCATGCGGCATCGCGGCGGTTGACCTGCGTGCCGCGACAGGCCAAGACAAGCGCCGATCAAGCCGACAAGGAGAGCGACATGCGCTGGAAGACCCTCGACGACATGGACCTGGCCGGAAAGCGCGTGCTGGTGCGCGTCGATATCAACGTGCCGGTCGAGAACGGGCGCGTGACCGACACCACCCGGATCGAACGCATCGTGCCGACGGTGCGCGACATCCTTGCCGCCGGGGCACAGCCGATCCTGTGCGCGCATTTCGACCGGCCCAAGGGCAAGGTCGTGGACGCCATGAGCCTGCGCGTCGTGGTGCCCGCGCTTGAGGCCGCGCTGGGGACAAAGGTGGTGCTGATCGCGACGCTGGATGCCGCCGAGGCGCGCCCCGACGAGGCCCGCGAGGCCGGTGTTATCTTGCTGGAGAACATCCGCTTTCACCCCGGCGAAGAGGCCAACGACGTGGGCCTGGCCAAACGCCTGGCGGGGCTGGCGGACATCTATTGCAACGATGCCTTCTCGGCGGCGCACCGGGCACATGCCAGCACCGAGGGCGTGGCGCATCACCTGCCCTCCTGCGCCGGGCGCCTGATGGAGGCCGAGCTGCGCGCGCTGGAGGCGGCGCTGGGCGATCCGCAGCGCCCTGTCGCGGCGGTGGTGGGCGGCGCCAAGGTGTCCACCAAGCTGGATCTGCTGGGCAACCTGGTGGCGCGGGTCGATCACCTGATCATCGGCGGCGGCATGGCCAACACCTTTCTTGCGGCGCAAGGCATCGACGTGGGCAAATCCCTGTGCGAGCACGACATGACCGACACCGCGCGCGCGATCATGGCCAAGGCGCAAGGCACCGGATGCGAGATCATCCTGCCGGTGGACGTGGTGGTGGCGCGCGAATTCGCCGCCGGCGCCCCGCACCAGGTGGTGCCGGCCACCGAATGTCCCGACGACGCGATGATCCTGGATGCCGGCCCGCAAAGCGTGGCGCGCGTGAACACGGCGCTGGACGGGGCGCGCACGCTGATCTGGAACGGCCCGCTGGGCGCGTTCGAGATCGCCCCCTTCGACACCGCCACCAACGCCGCCGCCGCCCATGCCGCCGAACTGAGCCGCGCCGGCAAGCTGGTCTCGGTCGCCGGCGGCGGCGATACCGTCGCCGCGCTCAACAAGGCCGGCGCCGCCGAGGCCTTCACCTATATCAGCACCGCCGGCGGCGCGTTCCTCGAATGGATGGAAGGCAAGACCCTGCCCGGCGTCGCCGCGCTGGAGGGCTGAACCGCCTCCTTCATCTTGCCCCAAGTACTCTCGGGCCGAAGGCCCCCGCTTGCGCCTTTTCCGCAAGGAAAAGCGCAAGCTTACCCTGCGCGCCCGGGCACCGGGCGCACCTTTGTGCCCGCAAACCTGTTCGCGCAAACAATTTGCATGCGGGGCCGCGCGAAAATACACCTGCCCAAAGCATTTCGGCGCAAGAGGTATTCAAGGGATGAAAACGACACGTCGCGTGCAGCGCATTCTGGCCAATTACGAGGGCGAAACACCGGGCGTGAAGGCGCA
>CAZOKA010000229.1:0-4394 GCA_964580265.1 uncultured Rhodobacterales bacterium
CCCATGTTAATAGGCGGCACCCCCCACACCGGGTTTTGCGGGAAAATTCCTAACAAATAGTTAACGCCATCTAAATCATTGTTAACAGCCTTGCATCCTTGCCCGTTTTGCGCAACTCCGCCAAGCATGGCAGCAAGGCAGCGCAGACATGACAGGTGATCGCAGCCCATTCCACGGCGCACAGCCCCCCCGCGACCATGGCGGCGGGGTCGATGCGGCGGCGCGTCGCCACGGCGGGGCGCGCGCCGATTGGATCGACCTGTCCACCGGCATCAACCCGGTGCCCTACCCCCTGCCGCCGCTGCCGCACGATGCCTGGACGGCCCTGCCGGACCACGCCGCGCAAACGGCCCTGACAGATAGCGCCCGCGCCCTTTGGTCGGTGCCCGGCGGGGCCGCCATTCTTGCCGCACCGGGGGCGTCGGCACTGATCGCGCGCATCCCCGCACTGTGCCCCGCCGGCATCGTCCACATCCCCGGCCCCACCTATAACGAACACGCCGCCGCGTTCCGCGCCCACGGCTGGCAGATCACCGAGGCGGGCACGACCCAGCCGCAAGCGCAGGTCGCCGTACATCCCAACAACCCCACCGGCGCGTGGGCCGACGCAGAGACCCTGACCGCGCCGCTGTGCATCATCGACGAGAGTTTTTGCGACATCGCGCCTGATCGGTCGCTGATCGCGCGGGCCGCGCGCCCCGGCTGCATCGTGATCAAGAGCTTTGGCAAGTTCTGGGGGCTGGCGGGGATGCGGCTTGGCTTTGCCATAGGCGATCCGGCCCTGATCGAGCGGCTGGCGGCAATGCTGGGCCCGTGGCCGGTCTCCGGCCCGGCGCTGCATGTCGGGCGCATCGCGCTCGCCGATACCGCCTGGGCCGACACCACCCGCGCGCGTCTGGTGGATGACGCCGCGCGCCTTGACGCGCTGATGACCGGCGCGGGTGCGCGGGTTCAGGGCGGCACGCCGCTGTTCCGGCTCTACCACGTCGAGGACGCGCAGGATTGGCAAACCCGCCTAGCGCGCGCCCGGATATGGACCCGCACGTTCCCCTACGCGCGCCACTGGCTGCGGCTGGGCCTGCCCGCGCCCGAGGACTGGCCCCGGATCGAGGCGGCGCTGTGAGCCTGCTGCTGGCCCTCCTGCTGGATGCCGCGGTGGGCGAGCCGCGCTGGCTCTGGTCGCGGGCGCCGCATCCGGCGGTCCTTATGGGGCGGGCGGTGGCGTGGTGCGACAGGCGTTTCAACAGCGGCGATCAGCGGCGGCTGCGCGGGGTCGCCGTGGTCGCCGCCCTGGCCCTTGGGGCGGGGATGCTGGGCGCGGCGCTGTCGCTGCTGGGGCCGGTGGCCGAAATCGTGATCGCCGCGATCCTGCTGGCGCAGCGCTCGCTGGTCGATCACGTCACCGCCGTGGCCACCGCGCTGCGCATGTCGCTGGCCGATGGGCGCGGGGCCGTCGCCATGATCGTCAGCCGCGACACCACCGCGATGGATCGCAGCGCGGTCGCCCGCGCCGCGATAGAATCCGCCGCCGAGAACCTCAGCGATGGCGTCATCGCACCGGCGTTCTGGTTCGCGGTGGCGGGCCTGCCGGGGTTGCTGATCTACAAGCTTGTCAACACCGCCGACAGCATGATCGGCTACCGCACGCCGCGCCACCTGCAATTCGGCTGGGCGGCGGCGCGGCTGGATGATGTGCTGAACCTGATCCCCGCGCGCCTGACGGCGGCGCTGATCGCGCTGACGCACGGGGGCTGGCGCGACTGGCGCGCCATTGCGCGGGATGCGGCCAAGCACCGCTCGCCCAATGCCGGCTGGCCCGAGGCGGCGCTGGCGCATGGCCTCGGCCTCGCGCTGGCCGGACCGCGCAGCTATGACGGCGCCCAGCAGCAATTCCCCTGGGTCAACGCCGCCGGGCGCAAGCACCTCATGGCCCGCGACATCGAAGACGCCGCCGCCGCGCTGTGGCGGGCGTGGGGCGCGGGCGTTGCGCTGGCCGTCCTGATCGCTCTTTTCTGATCGGCTCAGCCTGCTATGGTCCGGGATAATTGCAACAACCCAAGATTTGGCCCCATGCGTATTTCCGCCCTGTTTGCTCTCGCCCTGACACTCGCCGCCGCCCCGGCCCTTGCCAGGACGCCCTGCGGCGGCAGCTTTGCCAGCTTCGTCGCCGACCTGAAACAGGAGGCGCAGGCGCGCGGCCATGATCGCGCCACGGTGGAGCGGTTCTTTGCCTCCGTCAGGCAGGACGCGGATGTGCTGCGCGCCGACCGCGCGCAGGGGTTCTTCCAAAAACCGTTTACCGAGTTCGCCCGCAGCCTGATCTCGTCGAACCGGATGCAGCACGGGCAGGCCAACGCCCGCAAATGGGATCGCCTGTTCGGCCAGATCGAATCGCGCTACGGCGTGCCGCGCGGCATCCTGCTGGCGTTCTGGGGGTTCGAGACCGATTACGGCGGGTTCCAGGGCAACACCAACACCCGCGATGCGCTGGTCACGCTGGCGCATGATTGCCGCCGCCCGCACCTGTTCCGGCCGCAGGTGTTCGATGCGCTGACCCTGTTCTCGCGCGGCGACCTGGACCCGGACCGCACCACCGGCGCGTGGGCGGGCGAGATCGGCATGGTGCAAATGCTGCCCTCCGACATCATCGAAAACGGGGTAGACGGCGATGGGGACGGGCACGTCAACCTGAAAACCTCGCCCCCCGACGCGCTGATGTCGGGCGCGAAAATGCTGCGCAGCCTCGGCTGGAACGCGGGGCAGCCCTGGCTGCAAGAGGTGCAGGTGCCCGCCAGCATGGACTGGTCCCAAAGCGGCATAGACAACAGCCTGCGCGCCGCCCGCTGGCAACAGATGGGCGTGCGGCCCCGCTCGGGCAGCCTGCTGGCGCCCAACCTGCCCGCCAGCCTGATCCTGCCGCAGGGGCACAAGGGGCCGGCCTTTCTGGCCTATCCCAATTTCAAGGTGCTGTTCGAATGGAACCAGAGCTTTACCTACGTGCTGACCGCCGCCTATTTCGCCACCCGGCTTGAGGGCGCGCCGGTGTTCGACCCCGGCCGCCCCGATCCGGGCCTTGGACAGGCGCAGATGAAACAGCTACAGCGCAAGCTGGCCGCGCGCGGGCATGACGTGGGCGGGGTGGATGGCATCCTGGGCGCAGGCACGCGCGCCGCGGTGCAGGCCGAACAGGCCCGCCTTGGCTTGCCCGCAGATGCATGGCCCACGCAGGCGCTGCTAAGCAGGTTGTGAGCACCCCCGCCCGAACAGCGCCCGCAGGGCGCCGGGCGCGCGCCCGGCTTTTACCTGGCTTGACCGCCGGGGGTCTCACGATCAGGGGCGGACCGGGAACCGGTCCCCCGCCTCGGTGATCAAGACCAACCGATCGCCATTTCGCACATAGAGATCGCAACGCCGCGCACCGTTGACGAAGCCGATGCACGCGGTGCCATCGCCGTTCAGGGCGTAATGCCCATAGGCAATGCCGCCCTGCCCGTAGGTGTAGCTATAGCGCCCATCGTCATAGAACCGCGATTTGCCATCGTCGTAGAAGGTCAAGACCTGCCCCACCAACGCGGCGCGCAACGCCTCCTTGGACAGTGGCTCGTCGCCTTCGCGCATGGCCCATGCCGCGGCCATCGCGGGCAGAAGAGAGAGGACTAACGCCAGGGTGATGTACCGTCTCATGGCGTCACTGTGGCACATTTCATGCCGACAAGTGGACACGATCTGGTGAGTCCCTGATGCACCGCGCCGGCGCAAGTTACCCAATAGCGTTCCCGCTTGCCATGCCGGGAAAGGAACATGAATGGCCTGTTGCGGACGCTGAGGCTTGGCCCCAATGCGCGGAATCAAGGCGCGTAGCGCCGCCGCGCAGCGCCCGACCGCCCCCCCGGGCGGGCGCTTTTGCAGGCGTATCAAATGATTGATAAAACAGAGGTATTTGGCGGGCATAAAGCGCGAGCCACAATCGTTGTTGCGCCCACCCGGCGGTCGGGCACCGCGCGGCTCTGCAACCGTTTGCTCAACGTCCGCATCAGGCCATGACCCGCCCCGGAACCGGAAGGCGCGCGGGAACCTTTTGCCAGGTGGCGATCAGCAGATTTCGGTCGCATCATTGAAAGCAAGCGCGCCGTCAGGGCCACAGCCCGCCTCAGGCCACCATCGCCTCGGCCTTCTTCAGGTCCACCGAAACCAGTTGGCTGACCCCGTGTTCGGCCATCGTCTCGCCGAACAATCGGTCCATCCGCGCCATCGTCACCGCGTGGTGCGTGATGATCAGGAACCGCGTCTCGGTGCGGCGGCACATCTCGTCCAGCAGGTCGCAGAACCGGCCCACATTGGCATCGTCCAGCGGCGCATCGACCTCGTCCAACACGCAGATCGGCGCTGGGTTG
>CAZOKA010000230.1:0-4388 GCA_964580265.1 uncultured Rhodobacterales bacterium
TAGGCCCCGCCGCCCCGCGCGAGTTCGAGGCCACGATTGCCACGGGTGACATACTACAGCCGCTCATTGATCCGGTGCGCGGCGGGGTGATGCCCCTGTCGGACGGATTGCCGCGTATCCGCGATGTGCGCCAGGGACGGCCCGCCGCCGGGCGCGGATGGATCGGCCTGACACCGCGCAATGCCTACGAGACGATTTCGATCAGCCGAGTGACGCTATTGCCGGGGTGGCTGGTGCTGCTTCTGGCATCGGCCTTCATTCTGGCGGGCTGGCTGCGCGAGGGGCGGCGCTAGGGACGGCCTCAGCGTTCGAGCGAAACGGCAACGGCCTGTCCGTCCCATCCATCCTGGGAGCACCGCACTTTGACGAAAACGCGCCGCACACCATCGGGCACCATTATCCCGGTCAGGGACCGCGTAAACGGTTGCTCGTTGACATGCGGGTGGTGAAGCTGGCGATAGCCGAGCCGGTTGTTCTCGGCGTCAAGGACTTCCCACCCGTCCGCGTAGTGATCCCACCCGGTATCGGGATGGCTCAGTGTCACGGCAATTCGCCAACCGATATCGCCCCTGGCGACATCTATATTCTCTATCGTGGGAGCCTCGGAGATGGCTGGCGTGCCGAATGCCAGCAGGAATAGCGAGAGTGTTCTGGATATCATCATGCGCATATTGTAGCGGCACTTGTCCGTCTGCGCATTTCACGACTGCGTGTGAGCATGAGAGCAGGCCAGACCGGAACGGTATACGCATGATCGCCATGGTATCGCAGACCGTTGCACACTATGTGAAACGTGAACGATGGCAGAAAAGTCCAGGCTTGCTTGTTCCGAAAATTGGATATATTTTATTACCAATCATAGGGGGTTTTCATGGAAATGCCGGTACCAAAGCCAGAGATCCTGGCGAATAAGGCAGAGCTGATCGCCCGATTGCAGGCAGTTTTGCCTTATGATGCGGTCATTGAAGACCCCGCGGAGACGCAAGCTTACGAATGCGATGCGCTGGTCGCCTACAGGTGCGCACCCTTGGCGGTGGTTCTGCCGTCATCAACAGAGCAGGTCGCCGCGGTTCTGAAGATTTGCAACGAGATGGGTATTCCCGTGGTGCCGCGTGGGTCGGGCACGTCGTTGGCCGGTGGCGCCTTGCCGACGGCGGATTGCGTGATCCTTGGGATCGCCCGAATGAACGGGGTGCTGGAAACCGACTATGACAACCGCGTTATTCGGGTTCAGGCGGGACGCACCAACCTGAGCGTCACCGGCGCGGTTGAAGAGGATGGTTTCTTTTACGCGCCCGATCCGTCCAGCCAACTGGCCTGCGCCATCGCCGGGAACATCGCGATGAACTCGGGCGGTGCGCATTGCCTCAAATACGGGGTGACCACCAACAACCTGCTGGGCGTGACCATGGTGATGATGGATGGCACCATCGTCGAGTTGGGCGGCGCGCATCTGGATGCCGGGGGGCTTGACCTTCTGGGGCTGATTTGCGGCTCGGAGGGGCAATTGGGCGTCGTGACAGAAGCCACATTGCGCATCCTTGCCAAACCCGAAGGCGCGCGGCCCGTTCTGATGGGGTTCGATAGCAACGAGGTGGCGGGCGCGTGCGTGTCCGACATCATCAAGGCCGGTGTCCTGCCAGTGGCGATCGAGTTCATGGATCGCCCCTGCATCCGCGCGACAGAAGCGTTCGCGGGCGCCGGATATCCCGATTGCGAGGCGCTGCTGATCGTCGAGGTCGAAGGCTCGGATGCCGAGATCGACGAGCAGCTTGCGCTGATCCTGGACATCGCGCGCCAACACGATCCGGTCGAACTGCGCGAGAGCCGCTCGGCAGAGGAAAGCGCGCGAATATGGCTGGGCCGGAAATCGGCCTTCGGGGCGATGGGGCAGATCAACGATTACATGTGTCTTGATGGCACCATCCCGGTCAGCCAGTTGCCTTTCGTCCTGCGCCGTATCGGCGAGATGAGTCGCGAATACGGCCTGGACGTTGGTAACGTGTTTCATGCCGGGGATGGCAATATGCACCCGCTGATCCTGTTTGACGCGAACAAGCCGGGCGACCTGGAGAAGTGCGAGGAATTCGGTGCGGAAATACTCAAGCTGTGTGTCGAAGTTGGCGGTTGCCTGACGGGCGAACATGGCGTCGGAATTGAGAAACGCGACCTGATGACGACGCAGTTCACGCATGACGATCTGGATATGCAAATGGCGGTCAAGGACGTGTTTGACCCGAAATGGCTGTTGAATCCGGCCAAGGTTTTCCCGCTTGAGGCGTCCGGCCCGCGACGGGCGGCATAGTGAGGATCGCCCCCATTGGGCCGCTGGCCTTGGGCACCCTCTTGATTATTCCGACAAAGAAGATGTGGCATGGATATAATTGAAACCGAGACGGCACTGGCCGAATATCTGCGCGATGCGCAAGGGCCGGTCCGGGTATTGGGCGGCGGAACGCGCCCCATTGGGAGGCCAGTTCAAGGCGAAGCCCTGAGCGTTGCGGGGTTGAACGGTGTCGTCGATTATGAACCCGGTGCGCTGACCTTGGTTGTGAAGGCGGGGACGCCGTTGAATGTGGTGGAGCAGACGCTCGCGACCGAAGGGCAGCGGTTGGCATTCGAGCCGATGGACCACCGCGGGATACTTGGCGTTGATGGCACCCCGACGATCGGCGGTGTCGTGGCCGGCAATGTCAGCGGGCCGCGCCGGATTGCGGTTGGCGCGTGCCGTGATTTCCTGCTTGGGGTGCGGTTCGTTGATGGGACGGGCCGAATCCTCAAGAACGGCGGGCGGGTAATGAAGAACGTGACCGGATATGACCTTGTGCGCCTGATGGCCGGAAGCCGGGGCACATTGGGCGTGTTGAGCGAGATCAGCCTGAAGGTGCTGCCAACGCCCGAAAAAGTGGCGACGCTTACCGTGCATGGGGCGGACGGAGGCGGCGCACTGGACGCGATGACCCGCGCGATTACCAGTCCGTTCGAGGTAACAGGCGCCGCGCATGTTTCCGGCCCCGCCTCGGCGGTGCATCTTCGGCTCGAAGGGTTCCCAGGCTCCGTCACCTACAGGGTGGAGCAGTTGAAATCGCGGCTGTCGGATCTGGGTGAGATCACCGTTGAAACAGCGCCCGAGCAGAACGCTGAATTATGGCGCAAGATCAGGGATGTGGAGCCGTTGCAAGACGCCTATGCCCTGTGGCGCGTTTCGATGAAACCAAGCGCTGTTTACGCCGGGTTGCTGCCTGCCATGTCGGAACGGGCGCAATGTGACTACCTGATGGACTGGGCCGGCGGGCAGTGCTGGATCGCGCTATCGGAAAACGAGGCGGCGTCGCTGGCGAAGGCGCATGATGCCGAGGGTGCGGCGGGGGGCGCCGCGTGGCTGCACCGTAGCCTGCAGGAGGCCGTTGCAGACCGCGAAACCAACCAGGGCGGAGGCGGGCATGCGACCCTGATCAAGGGGCCGGATGCGCTACGTGCCGCGGTCTCGGTATTTCAGCCAGAACCCGCGCCGGTGGCGGCCCTTGCGGACGGGCTGCGGCAAAAGTTCGATCCGAGAGGTATCTTGAATCCGGGGTTGATGGGCTGATGCAGACGAACTTCACACCAGAGCAACTGCAAGACCCGGCGACCGAGCGGTCGAACCAGATCCTCAGGGCCTGCGTGCATTGCGGGTTCTGCACGGCGACCTGTCCGACATACCAGGTGCTGGGCGACGAATTGGATAGCCCGCGCGGGCGCATCTACCTGATCAAGGACATGCTGGAGAACGAGCGTGTGCCGGATGCCAAGACGGTCAAGCATATCGACCGCTGCCTGAGCTGCCTTGCCTGCATGACGACTTGCCCCTCGGGCGTGCACTACATGCATCTGGTGGATCACGCGCGGGATTACATCGAACAGAATTACAAGCGCCCGATGGGCGAGCGCGCGTTGCGGTGGGTTCTGGCGCGTATCCTGCCCTACCCGATGCGGTTCCGGGTGGCCCTGCTGGGCGCGAAGGTGGCGCGGCCTTTTGCGCGGCTGGTGCCCGATGCGCGCCTGCGTGCGATGTTGGAAATGGCGCCCAGGCAGATCCCGCCAGTCAGCCGAAACGATGACCCCCAGACGCATACGGCGACAACGCCGCGGCGCAAGCGCGTGGCGCTGATGACCGGGTGCGCGCAGCGGGCGCTGAACACCGATATCAACGATGCCACGATCCGCCTGTTGACACGGCTGGGGTGCGACGTGGTGGTGGCCAAGGGTGCGGGCTGTTGCGGGGCGCTGACCCATCACATGGGCAAGACCGACGAAAGCCACGCCACGGCGGCGAAAAACATCCGTGCGTGGGCGGCGGAAATGGATGGCGACGGGTTGGATGCCATCGTCATCAACACGTCGGGCTG
>CAZOKA010000231.1:0-4320 GCA_964580265.1 uncultured Rhodobacterales bacterium
GTGACTTTTCTGCTTCGTCCAGGACTCAGCCGTGCCCTTCCAGAACAGCTTCGCGAACGGCTTCTGCTTCCTCGGCCAAGGCTTCGGCCTCTGCCCCCGTGATCGGATTGCCCAAGATCGTGGTCACGGCGACAACGGTATCGGTGCTGATCGGAACCGTCTTGTCCGAGGCAAAGCCAAGGAACGCCGCCATGAGCGAATCAAGATCGTTCGTCACCCCGGCCGCAGCAAGCGCGTTCGTGTCTTCCAGCGCCTCACGCATCAACGAAAGGTTCTGAAGCGGCGAATCGAGCACGGTAAGGTTATCCCAGTTGCTGACGATCGCGGCCTTCATCGCATCGAGGTCCAGATTGTAGAATTCGGCCATCTCAGGCGTCATGCTGGCCAGCGCTTCGGCTAGTGCACGGTCTAGAACGTGCTCGGGCGAACGCGCCACGCTTAAGCGGCCCAGTTCCACTTCGGGGATACCTTCCTGTGCCCACGCGGGCTTGCCGCCCGTGCTTTCACCGGACTTGCCAGCTTGGGGGCCTTTGCCTTCCGAGTCTTCACCCGGACCGCCTTGGCCCTGTCCACCTTGGCCACCTTGGCCGCCTTGCCCCTCACCGCCTTCGTGCGTGTCGCCGTCTTCATGGCCGCCGTCGTCGTGGCCTCCGTCGTCGTGGCCGCCATCTTCACCGCCGCCTTGGCCGCCAGAACCTTGGCCACCGCCGCCCTGGCCATTGCCACCTTGGCCTTGGCCACCGCTGCCCTCTTGGGCCCACGCGGCGCTGACAAGATTATCCGCAACAAGACTTCCGGTACCAAAGGTTACTGCGGCGCTGATCGCGATTACCGAGGTGGTGCTCAGGACAGATTTAAGAATTTTAGAAGTCATAATGGTTCCTTTTTCACAATGCCGGCCGCGCCTCTCGCAACGACCGCGCAAAGGAATCATTAACACATTCCAAAATCATAGTACATTGATATGAATCAAATGTGCCTTTTATAAACAAAGCCCGCCATCGCGCCCGCGCACAGCGCGTGCACGGGCAAATAACCCCGTTTCCGAGACTACGGAAGACCGCCGCTACCCGCGCAACCGGCGCCACAGCGCCGCCATGTGGCCCAGCCACCGGCGTGGCCGGCGCGTGTCGTGGAACGCCATCGAGCACAGCAAACCCCAGATCGCCCCCACCACCACCTGCAACGTGGTATGCGCGCCCGCGTCCACCCGCGACGTGCCGGTCAGCGCCGCCGTCAGGATCACGCCCGCCTGTACCGCGGGGCTGCCGGTCACGCAGCGCTGCACCAGCGTCGCGGCGCCGAAACTGGCCGTCGCGGTATGCCCCGACGGAAACCCCTTGTATCCGCCGCGCGGGCGGGCGTTCAACTCGGTCTTGCCCATGGCGTATTTCGTGCCATGCAGGCCCGTGAACATGATCGCGTAGCGCCCGAGATACTCCAGCCCGCGCCCGTTCACCGCCTCGCAAGACAGCGCCAGCAGCGGCAGCGCGATCTGCAGATTGTCGCCGTATCGCTCCACCTCGCGCTCGGTCAGCGCCAGCACGCCGCCCAGCACCAGCACGACGACGATGATCTTGTGGCGCAACCCGATACGGCCAAGAATACCCCTCATTTCCGTTCTCCCGGCCCGCCCACGGTCAATCCACGCCCAGCTTGTTCAGCAGCGCCGCCAGCGTCGCCCGCTCGCCATCCTCGGCAGGCGCGCGGCGCGCGCGGAACAGCGTCGCCTGCGAGCGCAGGATCAAACCGTCATCCAGCAGCTTGAGGTGATTGGCGCGCAGCGTCTCGCCGGTCGATGTGATGTCGGCCACCGCCTCGGCTGTCTCGTTGCGAATGGTGCCCTCGGTCGCGCCCTGGCTATCGACCAGTTGATAATCGGCCACGCCATGACTGCGCAGGAAATCGCGCACCAGGCGGTGATACTTGGTCGCGATCCGCAGGCGAAAGCCATGCCTGGCCCGGAACGCCGCCGCCGCCGCGTCCAGATCATCCAGCGTGTTCACATCCACCCACGCGGCGGGCACCGCGATGATCAGGTCCGCCTGCCCGAACCCCATCTCGGCCACGACCGAAACGCTCTGCTCCCAGCGGGCCAGCTTTTCGTGCACCAGGTCGGTGCCGGTCACGCCCAGGTGGATGCGCCCGGCCTCCAGCTCGCGCGGGATTTCCCCCGCCGACAGCAGCACCAACTCGACCCCGTCGATCCCGTCAACCGCCCCGGCATACTCGCGGTCCGATCCCGCCCGGCTCAGGCCGATCCCGCGCGCGCCGAACCACTGGAATGTCTTTTCCATCAGCCGCCCCTTGGACGGCACGCCCAGCTTGACCGTCATCGCGCGCCCTCCAACTCCAGCATCAGGCCCGGCCGGATGACCCCGCCCACGGCGGGTATCTCGGCCCCCCGGCCCAGCACACGGGTCAGCGCGTCATAGCGCCCCCCCGAGGCGACAGGCGGCAGATCGGGCCGCCCCTCGGCGTAAAAGCCGAACACGAACCCGTCGTAATACTCCATCGAGGCGCGGCCATAGCTGGCCTCGAAATCCAGGGCATCCACATCCACGCCCCGCGCCGCCAGCGCGCCCATGCGCGCGCGCAGCCGCTCGACCGCCCGCTCGATCGCGGGCAGGTCCACGGCGATATCGCGCAGATGCTCCAGCGCGTTCGGCGCGGTCTCGCGCACCTCCAGGATCGCGTCGATCAGGGCCACCTCCTCGCCGCTGATCGGGGCGGCGGCGGCATCCTCGCGCAGGGCGGCGATACGCGCCTCGATCTCGGCCCGGCTGCGCAGGCCCAGCAGCGGCGGCGCCCCCCGCATCGGATCGTCCGCCTGCAACAGCGCGCGGCGCGAAGCCGGTATCGGCGTGCGCCCCGAGAACCGGTCCAGCAGCGCCCGAAACCGGCGCGGGTGCCAGATGTGACGCGCCAGTGCCGCCTTGCGCCGCGCTGTCGTGCGCAGGCCCGCAACCGCCGCCATCAGCAGCCCGATATCGCCCGTCGCCGCCCGCGCGTTCAGCCCCGCCAGCGCATCGCGCATCAGGCAGAACACCTCGGCATCGGCGGCGGCCGGGTCTTGCCCGTCGAACACCTCGTAGCCGACCTGCCAGTATTCGTTGGGGCGATCCGGGTCTTCCTCCTGCCGGCGGAACACCGCGCCCGCATAGGTATAGCGCGCCGGCGCCGCGCCGTGCTCCATGTGCATCTGCACCACCGGCACGGTGAAATCGGGGCGCAGCATCTGCTCCCCCCTCAGCGCGTCGCTGGTGACATAGGCGCGCCCGCGAATATCTTCTCCGTACAGGTCCAGCAGCGCCGCCGCCGGTTGCAACACCGGCGTTTCCACCGGCACGGCGCCGGCATCCTCGAACAGCGCGCGCAATTGGGCCGCCTTGGCGCGGGTCGCCGCGATCGTCGGCATCAGGGCGCCTCCACCCCGGTATCGCGGCCATGCGCGGCCAGGATCTCGCGCACCTTGGCGACCAGATCGCCGCGCGGCACCTCGACCTGGCTCGGCCGGTCCTTCCATTCCTCCAGCGTCGCGGTCTGCGCGATCTGCGCCCCAAGGATCAAGTCCTTGATCTGCACAACGTCGCGGGCAAATTCATCCTCGCCAGCGATGATGGCCACCGGACTGCCGCGCCGGTCTGCGTACTTCATCTGGTTGCCGAAATTCTTCGGGTTGCCCAGGTACACCTCGGCGCGGATGCCCGCGCCCCGCAACTCGCCCACCATTCGCTGGTAATCTGCCATGCGGCCCCGGTCCATCACGGTGACGACAACAGGCCCGTCAGTAGCAGAACCGATGCGCCCCTTCTCGCGCAGCGCCGCCAGCAAACGATCCACCCCGATGCTGATCCCCGTGGCCGGCACCGCCTGCCCGGTGAACCGCTTGACCAGGTCATCGTACCGCCCGCCGCCTGCGACGCTGCCGAACTGCCGCTTGCGGCCCTTGTCATCAAGGATGTCAAAGGTCAGCTCCGCCTCGTAAACCGGCCCGGTGTAGTAGCCGAGGCCCCGCACGACCGAAGGGTCGATGACGATGCGGTCCCGGGAATAGCCCTGAGAATTAAGTAGACGCGCAATCTGCTCCAACTCGTCAACGCCCTCTTTACCAACCGAAGACTCGTCTACCGCATTTCTCAATCGATCAATCGTTTCTGAAATCGAGGGAGCGCGCGCTGTAAGAAAATCAATCACAGGCTCAACTTGGTAGTCTCTCAGCCCCACCCCGTCGATATACGCACCCGAGGCGTCCAACCGCCCCTTGCCCAGCAATTCTCGCACGCCAGCTTCGCCGACCTTGTCGAACTTGTCGATGGT
>CAZOKA010000232.1:0-4313 GCA_964580265.1 uncultured Rhodobacterales bacterium
CGGTCGGGCGCTGCGCGGCGGCGCGTTCCGCGCCTTTATTCCGCGCATTGGTGCCCAGCCTTCAACGTCCGCATCAGGCCACAACCACTTCCTCAGAAGCAGCGCAGCGCCTGCTACCCGCGCGCGTCCTCAAGGATCATGTCAGCGGCCTTTTCGGCGATCATGATGGTGGGGGCGTTGGTGTTGCCGCTGGTGATCGTGGGCATCACGCTGGCATCCACCACCCGCAGCGCGCCGATTCCGCGCAGCCGCAGGCGCGGGTCCAGTGGCGCGGTATCCTCCGGCCCCATGTGCACCGTGCCCACCGGGTGAAAGATGGTCGTGCCGATGTCGCCCGCCGCGTGGGCCAGCTCGGCATCGGTTTCGGCCTGCGGGCCGGGCTTCATCTCTTGCGGGTCATAGCGCGCCATCGCCGGCTGCGCCATGATCGCGCGCACCTGCCGGAGCGCCGCCACCGCCACGGCGCGATCCGTCGGCGTTGACAGGTAGCCCGGCGCGATACGCGGTGCCGCCCGCGGGTCGGGCGCGGTGATTTTGACCACGCCGCGGCTTTCGGGGCGCAGGTTGCACACGCTCGCGGTGATCGCCGGGAAATCGTGCAGTGGCTGGCCGAACGCCTCCAGCGACAGCGGCTGCACGTGGTATTCAAGGTCCGGCGTCGCCAGGTCCGGCCGCGAGCGTGAGAACGCGCCAAGCTGGCTGGGCGCCATCGACATCGGCCCGCCCCGCCGCCACAGGTATTCCAGCCCGATTCGTGCCTTGCCCCAGGACGAATTTGCCAGTGTATTGAGTGTCTTGGCCCCGTTCAGACGCCAAGCGCAGCGCAGTTGCAGATGGTCTTGCAGGTTGGCGCCGATTGCCTCGTGCTCATGCAGCGGCATGATGCCCGCACGCCTCAGCACCTCCGCCGGCCCGATTCCTGACAGTTGCAGTATCTGCGGGCTGCCGATGGCCCCGGCCGACAAGATCACCTCGCCGCCCGTGCGCGCGGTTTTCACCTCGCCGCCCTGCTCGTATTCCACGCCCACGGCGCGCCCGGCCTCGATCAGCAGGCGGCGCGTATGTGCCCGCACCTCCACCCGCAGGCCCGTGCCGCGGGCCGTGCGCAGAAACGCCTTGGCGGTGTTCATCCGCCAGCCGCCGCGCTGGTTTACCCGGAAATACCCGACCCCCTCGTTGTTGCCGGTGTTGAAATCCGTCACCTCCGGCAGGCCCCAGCCGGCGGCGGCGGCTTTCCAGTCGTCCAGAACGTCCCAGTGCAGGCGTTGGTTTTCCACGCGCCATTCGCCGCCCGCGCCATGCATGGCGTTCGCGCCATCCACGTAATCCTCGGACCGCTTGAAATACGGCAGCACGTCATCCCAGCCCCAGCCGGTGTTGCCCATCTGCCGCCAGCCGTCATAGTCGGCCGCCTGTCCCCGCAGATACAGCATTCCGTTGATCGAGCTGCACCCGCCCAGAACCTTGCCCCGCGGATACAAGAGCGATCGTCCGTTCAGGCCCGGTTCTTCGGCCGTGCGCAGGCACCAGTCGGTGCGCGGGTTGCCGATGCAATACAGATACCCCATCGGGATATGCACCCAATGATAGGTGTCCTTTCCGCCCGCCTCCAGCAGCAGCACCGTGTGCCCCGCTTCCGATAGCCGCTTGGCCAGAACGCAGCCGGCACTGCCTGCCCCGACGATGATGTAATCCCACGCCATGCATCCCCTCCCGTTTGCGGCAGATTGGGCCATGGCGCGGGCGTTGGCAACTCGATCACGAACCAGCGCGCACAAGGTGCCGCGTCGCTGGCGAGGCCCGCGCTCGCGCCGCGATCAGGCGGCGCGCCTCGCCCATGCGCAGGATTGGCCGTGCCGCGCGAGAATGCACCGCCCCGCTTGGTGGCCGCGATGCGCCGGGCATCAGGCGATGCATTTCGTCCCTCGCGGGATCGTCCAGAACGCGCTGCGTCTCCTCGCCCAACAAGAGGCTTTCGCATTCCGCGCCTTCGGCCCACAGCACCTCGTGCCGTGCCAGCAGTATATGCACGTAGGTGATACGCTCCGCCGGGGTCAGCCGCACATCGCCCCCGTCCACCAGCGCCCGCGCCGGGATCAGAACCTCGGGGTGGCCGAACAAAAGCTCGGCAAGGGGCGTGCGCATCAGCACCCGATGTTGTTGCGATAACAGCAGGGGCGCATGATTGCCGATCGCCCCGGTCGCGAACCGAACGGGTGCGTTCGGCCCGGTGCCCTGCACCCGCTGCTGCCCCGTCCAGATCAGGCGCGCCGCGCCATGGTCAAGCGTGCGCACCGCGTCGCCCGCCTGCAAGTCAGCCACGGCGCGCGGACCGTCCGGCGTCATGATCCGTGTCTGCGCTTCGAAACATACGATGCCATGCCGGTGGTGGTGATCATCGTCATCATCATCATCATCATCATCGTCATCGTGGTCCCGATCCCGATCCCGATCCCGATCCTCCCGATCGTCGTGATCCTCCCGATCGTGGTGATCATCCCGATCATCCCGATCATCCCGGTCGTCCCGATCCCGGTCATCGTGATCGTCGTCGTGATCCTCCTGGTCCCGATCCCGCTCTTCCCGATCCGCGCGTCCGTGCCAACGGAACGAATTGAAAAACCTGTCGCTCATCACGCCCTCCTGCGGGATGATGACAGCAGCCGAATATGAACAACGCCCTAACCAGCCGTTGCGAATTGCGTTGAATTGTTCCGATCCCTCAGACCGGCAGCGCCGTCGTCTTGAATACCGTCCGCAGCGCAAAGCTCGATTGCATCTGCACCACGCCGGGCAGGCGCGACAGGTGCTGGCGGTGAATGCGGGCAAAATCCTCGGTATTCTCGGCAACCACCTTCAGGATGTAATCCGCCGTGCCCGCCATCAGGTGACACTCCAGAACGTCCGGAATCCGCGTCACTGCCCGCTCGAACGCATCCAGAACCTCGTCCGCCTGGCCCGACAGGGTGATCTCGACGAACACCGTCGTCGCCATGCCCATCTTGCGCGCATTCAGCAGCGCCACGTAGTCGCGGATATACCCTTCTGCCTCCAGTCGCTGCACCCGCCGGTGGCAGGCGCTGGGCGACAGGTTCACCGCCTCGGACAGGTTGGCGTTGGACATACGCCCACGCCGCTGCAATTCCCTGAGAATACGCCGATCTGTCGAATCAAGGGGCATATGCGCACGAACTTTCTGTAAATTTCCATTTCTTGCGAAGAATATTCACAAATATGCCCATTTGGCGAGGTGAATTTCAAACCTTTTTCATGGCACTCACGCTAGAATGCCCAAAATATAGGCGATTTTGAAATGTGGAGGAGACCCAAATGAAGATCGGATGCCCAAAGGAAATCAAACCGCAGGAATTTCGCGTCGGCATGACGCCGAATGCGGCCCAGGAGGCGGTGAACCACGGCCACCAGGTTCTGATCGAAACCGGCGCGGGCGAGGGGTCCGGCTTCGCCGATGACACCTATGTTGCCGCCGGGGCCTCCATCCTGGGCACCGCCGAAGAGGTCTTCGCAACCGCCGACATGATCGTCAAGGTCAAGGAACCGCAAGCGATCGAGCGCAAGATGCTGCGCGAGGGGCAGCTTTTGTTCACCTACCTGCACCTGGCCCCGGACGAGGCGCAAACGCGTGATCTTCTGGCCTCCGGCTGCACTGCCATCGCCTATGAAACCGTCACCGACGCCAACGGCGGCCTGCCCCTGCTGGCGCCCATGTCCGAGGTCGCGGGCCGCCTGGCGCCGCAGGTCGGCGCGTGGACCCTGCAAAAGGCCAATGGCGGGCGCGGTGTGCTGATGGGCGGCGTGCCGGGCGTCTCACCCGCCAACGTCGTTGTGATCGGCGGCGGCGTCGTCGGCACCCACGCGGCGCGCATCGCGGCGGGCATGGGCGCCGATGTGACAGTGCTCGACCGCTCGCTGCCGCGTCTGCGCTATCTTGATGACGTGTTCGGCGGTGCCTTCAAGACCGGCTATTCCTCCGCCGGCCTGGTCGAGGAACTGCTGCCGCGTGCCGACATGGTGATCGGTGCGGTCCTGATCCCCGGCGCCGCCGCGCCCAAGCTGGTGACGCGTGCGCAGCTCTCGTCGATGAAGCCGGGCGCCGCGCTCGTCGATGTCGCCATTGACCAGGGTGGCTGCTTTGAAACCTCGCACGCCACCACCCACCACGACCCGATCTACGAGGTGGACGGCGTGATGCATTACTGCGTCGCAAACATGCCGGGTGCCGTGGCGCGCACTTCGACCATCGCGCTTGGCAATGCCACCATGCCGTTCATGCTGGCGCTGGCCGACAAGGG
>CAZOKA010000233.1:0-4307 GCA_964580265.1 uncultured Rhodobacterales bacterium
CTGGCCTACCGGATCGGCGCGACGCCGCTGCACCGCCGGATCTTCGGGGGAGAGGACGGATGATCACGCTGCATCCCGGCGACACCGGCCTTGCCACGCTGGAGGAGATCTGGCGCGATGCCCGCCCGCTGCGGCTCGACCCCGCCTGCCGCCCGATGGTGGAGGCCGCGGCGGCACGGGTGCGCGAGGCGGCGCAGGGGAGCGAACCGGTCTATGGCGTGAACACCGGCTTCGGCAAGCTCGCCTCGGTCAAGATCGCTGCGGCCGATACCGCGCAGTTGCAGCGCAACCTGATCCTGTCGCATTGCTGCGGCGTCGGCGAACCGCTGGAGGCCGAGACGGTGCGGCTGATGATGGCGCTGAAACTGGTGTCGCTCGGCCGCGGCGCCTCGGGCGTGCGCTGGCAGATCGTGGCGCAGATCGAGTCGATGCTGGCCGCCGGGGTGCTGCCGGTGATCCCCGCGCAGGGTTCCGTCGGCGCCTCGGGCGACCTCGCGCCGCTGGCGCACATGGCCGCGGCGATGCTGGGCGAAGGCGAGGCGGAACTGGACGGTGCGCGCATGCCCGCGGGCGAGGCGCTGGCGATGGCCGGCCTCGCCCCGGTCACGCTGGGCCCGAAGGAGGGGCTGGCCCTGATCAACGGCACGCAGTTTTCCACCGCCTGCGCGCTGGCGGGGCTGTTCGGGGCGTGGGATTGCCTTGAGGCCAGCGCGGTGACGGCGTCGCTGTCCACCGACGCGATCATGGGATCGACGGCGCCGCTGCTGGCGGAGATCCACGCGCTGCGCGGTCATGCCGGGCAGATCGAGGTGGCCGATGCGATGCGCGCGCTGATGGATGGCAGCGCGATCCGCGAGAGCCACCGCGAGGGCGATGCGCGGGTGCAAGACCCCTATTGCATCCGCTGCCAGCCGCAGGTGGCGGGCGCATGCATGGACCTGCTGCGCGGGGCGGCGCACACGCTGTGGATCGAGGCGAACGCGGTGACCGACAACCCGCTGGTCCTGGAGGGCGAGGGGCGGATCGTGTCGGGGGGCAATTTCCACGCCGAGCCGGTGGCGTTCGCCGCCGACCAGATCGCGCTGGCGGTGGCGGAGCTGGGCGCGATCGCGCAGCGGCGCGTGGCGCTGATGGTCGATCCGGCGCTGAGCCATGACCTGCCGCCGTTCCTGACGCCCGATCCGGGGCTGAACTCGGGGCTGATGATCGCCGAGGTGACCAGCGCCGCGCTGATGAGCGAGAACAAGCACCTGGCCAACCCGTGCAGCACCGACAGCACGCCCACATCGGCCAACCAGGAGGACCACGTGAGCATGGCCGCGCATGGCGCGATGCGGCTGGGCCGGATGGTGCGCAACCTGTCGGCGATCCTGGGGGTCGAGTTGCTGGCGGGGGCGCAGGGGGTGGAGTTTCGCGCGCCGCTGAAGACCAGCGCGCCGCTGAGGCGGGTGCTGGCGCGGGTGCGCGAGGCGGTGCCGGCGCTGGCCGAGGACCGCTACATGGCGCCGGACCTGGAGCGGGCGGCGGAGCTGATCCGCAGCCGGCAGGTGGCGCGTGTGGCGGGTGTGGAGCTGTTGCCGTGAGGGGGCGGGGAAAGGGGCGCTGCCCCTCTTGGCCCCGGAGCAGGTCCGGGGCCAATTCACCCCGGAGTATTTCCGGCAAGATGAAGCACGGGGAGGGGCGCTAATGAGCGTGATCGAGGTGACGCGCGGCGAGGGGCCGATCGTTCTGGGCCTTCCGCATACCGGCACCGAGGTGCCGCCCGAGACCTGGGCGGGGCTGAACGAGGTGGGGCGGGCGCTGGCCGATACCGATTGGCATGTCGAGCGGCTTTATGCCGGGCTGCGCGATGACGTGAGCATGGTGCGCACGCGGGTGCATCGCTACGTGATCGACGTGAACCGCCCGCCTGACGGGGCGAGCCTGTATCCGGGGCAGGCGACCACGGGGCTATGCCCGGTGACCGATTTCGACGGGCGGCCGATCTACCGGGAGGGGCAGGCGCCGGGAGAGGCCGAGCTCGCGCGGCGGCGGGCGGCGTATCACGCGCCTTATCACGCTGCGCTGGCGGCGGAGCTGGCGCGGGTCAAGGCGCGGCACGGGGTGGCGATACTGTATGATTGTCACTCGATCCGCAGTCGTATTCCACATCTGTTCCGGGGAATCTTGCCGGATTTCAATATTGGCACCAACTTATCCACAAGTTGCGCCGAGCTGGTTGAGGACGTGGCGGTCAAGCGGGTCGCGCAGGCGGCGGGATACACCCATGTCGTCAACGGCCGGTTCAGGGGTGGCTGGACCACGCGGGCCTATGGCAGGCCCGGTGAGGGCGTGCATGCCATCCAGATGGAACTGGCGCAAGCGAGGTACATGCAGGAGGCGCCGCCGTGGCGGTATCTTGATGCCGAGGCGGCGCGCTTGAGATCGCATTTATCGCTTATCCTGAATGACTTGACAGGCGTTGTTGAGACTGGAGCGTTGCACTGATCCCGTGCGGCACGACCGGCTCAACCTTACATCATCGCCGGCGCGTCGCTGGCTATCCGAGGGAGTGAGACAATGACAAACCCACGCCACAACACCCGCGACATATACCCCGACACCGGCCCCGCGATCAGCGCGAAAAGCTGGCTGACGGAGGCGCCGATGCGGATGCTGATGAACAACCTGCACCCGGACGTGGCCGAGAACCCGCACGAGTTGGTGGTTTACGGCGGCATCGGCCGTGCCGCCCGCACGTGGGAGGATTTCGACCGCATCGTCGGGGCGCTGAAGGCGCTGGAGGAGGACGAGACATTGCTGGTGCAGTCGGGCAAGCCGGTGGGGGTGTTTCGCACCCATGCGGACGCGCCGCGGGTGTTGATCGCCAATTCCAACCTGGTGCCGCACTGGGCCACCTGGGATCATTTCAGCGAGCTCGATCGCAAGGGCCTGATGATGTACGGGCAGATGACCGCCGGGTCGTGGATCTATATCGGCAGCCAGGGCATCGTGCAGGGCACTTACGAGACCTTCGTCGAGGCCGGGCGGCAGCATTACGATGGCAAGCTGTCCGGGCGGTGGATATTGACCGGGGGGCTGGGCGGCATGGGCGGCGCGCAGCCGCTGGCGGCGGTGTTCGCCGGGGCGTGTTGCCTGGCGGTGGAATGCGACGCGGACCGCGCGGCGTTTCGCAAGCGCACCGGCTATGTCGACGAGATCACCGATGACCTGGACGAGGCGCTGGAGATGATCGGGCGCTGGACCACCGCGGGCGAGGCCCGCAGCGTGGCGCTGATCGCCAACGCGGCGGACGTGTTTCCCGAGCTGGTGCGGCGCGGCGTGCGCCCCGATATCGTGACCGACCAGACCAGCGCGCATGACCCGGTGCATGGCTACCTGCCGCAGGGCTGGAGCGTGGCGCAGTGGCGCGATGCGCAGGAGCGCGACCCCAAGGCGGTGGAGCGGGCCGCGCGCGCCAGCATGCGCGTGCATGTGCAGGCGATGGTGGATTTCTGGAACGCGGGCGTGCCGACGCTGGATTACGGCAACAACATCCGGCAGGTGGCGCTGGAGGAGGGGCTTAAGGATGCGTTCGCCTTTCCGGGCTTCGTGCCGGCCTATATCCGGCCGCTGTTTTGCCGCGGCGTGGGGCCGTTCCGGTGGTGCGCGCTGTCGGGCGATCCCGAGGACATTTACAAGACCGACGCCAAGGTGAAGCAGTTGATCGACGATCCGCACCTGCATCAGTGGCTGGACATGGCGCGCGAGCGGATCAGCTTCCAGGGGCTGCCGGCGCGCATCTGCTGGGTTGGGCTGGGCCTGCGGCACAAGCTGGGGCTGGCGTTCAACGAGATGGTGCGCAATGGCGAGCTATCGGCGCCGGTGGTGATCGGGCGCGATCATCTGGACAGCGGATCGGTGGCCAGCCCCAACCGCGAGACCGAGGCGATGAAGGATGGCAGCGACGCGGTCAGCGACTGGCCGCTGCTGAATGCGCTGCTGAACTGCGCGAGCGGCGCGACATGGGTCAGCCTGCATCATGGCGGCGGTGTCGGCATGGGGTTCTCGCAGCATGCGGGGATGGTGATCTGTTGCGACGGGACCGAGGCGGCGGATAGGAGGCTGGCCAACGTGTTGTGGAACGATCCGGCGACGGGCGTGATGCGTCATGCCGATGCGGGCTATGACATCGCGCTGGATTGCGCGCGCGAGCATGGGTTGAACCTGCCGGGGATATTGTAGGGTCTGGATGCCGGGCCGGGGGGCGCGAATGGCCTTGAGCGGACGTTGGGCTATTGGCTGAAGAGCCGCGCGGTGCCCGACCG
>CAZOKA010000234.1:0-4297 GCA_964580265.1 uncultured Rhodobacterales bacterium
ATAACGGATCTTTGACACGGTTCGCCGCAATATTTGCCGTCACCGTGATCGCCGCAGGACTCTGGGCGTGGGGGGGAACCAGCTCCGGGGCACCTGACCGCGAACTGCTACCGATCCGGGCCTTGCCCGCAGTTGGGTGGTCGGTGCTGATCGTTTCAACCGCCTGCCTTATCGCGTTTCACCGAAATCGCCTTCTGGCGCTGATCCTGCTGGCCGGCATCGGGCTGAGCGTGTCGATGGCTTTTGTCTACCTGTCTGCCCCCGACCTTGCGTTGACCCAGATCTCGGTCGAGGTGGTGACCATCATCCTGCTGCTTCTGGCCCTGAATTTTCTGCCAAAGACCACACCCGTGGAAAGCGGCGGATTGCGGCGCCTGCGTGACGCTGCGCTGGCCATCGTCGGCGGGGTGGCCGTATCGGCCTTGACCTATGCGATCCTGATCCGCGACTTCGCCTTCGACAGCATCTCGGGCTTTCACCTTGCCAACTCCTACAAGGGCGGCGGCGGACACAATGTGGTCAACGTCATCCTCGTCGATTTCCGAGGCTTTGACACCTATGGTGAGATTACTGTTCTGGGGATCGCGGCATTGGTCATATTCGCACTGACAGATACCGTCTTGCGCGGCCCCGGAGGCCGCTGGCTTATCGGTTGGGGACCGGGGACAGGCGAAGCCGGGGACCGTCACCCGTTGATGATGGTCGTGGCAACGCGCGTGATGATGCCGATAGCATTGACCGTAGGGGTTTACATCTTTCTGCGCGGCCACAATGAACCGGGCGGCGGATTCATCGCCGGGCTGGTCGTGGCAATCGCCCTGTTGATGCAATACATGGCCAGTGGTTTTGCCTGGGCCGAAGCACGTCAGCGCACACCTTATCACGCGGTAATCGCCGCAGGTGTGCTGATCGCCAGTTTGACAGGCGCGGGTGCGTGGCTGGCTGGCCGGCCGTTTCTGACCAGTGACTACGGTTATATCACGCTACCACCGCTGGAAAAGTTTGAATGGGCCACCGCCATGGGCTTTGATCTCGGTGTATTCCTCACCGTTGTCGGAGCGGTCATGCTTGCGCTGAACAGCCTGTCAAGCATGGCCCGCAGACGTGGCGAGACTATCAACATCTATCCCATGGACATAGACCCCGAACGCCCCGAACCGGATTCGCCGGCCAACGCGCGCGGCGAGAAGGAGTAGTAGAATGGAGTTGCTCGTGGCAAGCGCCATAGGCGCGCTGACAGCCGCCGGGATTTACCTTGTCCTGCGCCTGCGCAGTTTTCCCGTTATCCTGGGGGTGTCACTGTTGTCCTATGCGGTCAACTTGTTCCTGTTCGCGTCGGGCAGGCTGGCGATCAACATGCCGCCGATCCTGCACGACGGTGTACATGAGTACACCGATCCGTTGCCGCAGGCGCTGGTGCTAACGGCGATCGTTATCTCGTTCGGGATGTCAGCCGTGGTGGTAATGCTGGCGCTTGGCGCTTACCTTTCGGGACGCAGTGACAACATCGACATGTCGCCGCAAGATACGGAGAACGGCCAATGAACCACTGGATCGTCGTTCCCGTCGTTCTTCCTGCCATCCTGGCATCGATCATGGTGCTGTCGATGCGCCACGAACTGACGCTGCAACGCATCTTGTCGGTGGCTGGCGCGCTAGGTTTGCTGGGTGTCACGACGGGGCTTGGGATACAGGCAGCAAGCGGACAGATCCAAGTATACGAGCTTGGCAATTGGCCCGCCCCTTTTGGCATCGTGCTGGTTCTGGACAGATTGTCGGCGCTGATGGCGCTGTTGACGGCTTTCTTGGCTGTTGCCGTGCTCCTCTATGCCATTGGCACAGGTTGGGACGTGCGCGGCAAGCATTTCCACCCGTTGATGCATTTTCAGCTTATGGGCATTTTCGGTGCCTTTCTGACTGGTGATGCTTTCAACCTGTTCGTGTTCTTCGAAGTTCTGTTAATCGCATCCTACGGGTTGATGATCCATGCCGGGGGCACAATGCGTCTGCGCGCCGGTTTGCAATACGTGGTCTACAACCTGTTGGGATCGACCCTTTTCCTGTTCGCGCTTGGCACGCTTTATGCAGTAACAGGCACGCTAAACATGGCTGATCTGGCGCTACGCATCGCCGAGATCCCCGCAGATGAGGCCGGCCTTGTTCGCGTTGGCGCGATTTTGCTGTTGCTTGTCTTTGCCATAAAGGCGGCGCTGCTGCCGCTGCATTTCTGGCTACCGGAAACATATGCGCGCGCACCTGCCCCGGTGGCGGCGCTTTTTGCCATAATGACCAAAGTGGGCGCCTATGCCATCATCAGGGTTTACACCCTGGTCTTCGGGCCAGATCTGAGCACGACCGCCGCATTGATCAGCCCCGTGGTGACGGTCGCGGCACTGTTGACACTGACGGTGGGAATGATCGGCATACTGGGTGCGCGAAACCTGGGGCGCTTGGCGGCCTTTGCGGCGATCGGCTCGATGGGAACGCTGCTTATCGCGGTGGCCGGGTTCACCCCAGCGGCCATATCTGCGGCGCTCTACTACACGATCCATTCGACCTTGGGTGGCGCGCTACTGTTCATGACGGTTGATCTGGTGCGTGAGCATCGCGGCGCTTGGTCCGGGTCGCTACGCCCAGGGCCGCACATGGCCAATCACGGAGTGATCGCGGCGCTGTTTTTTGGCGCGGCAATTGCCATGGCGGGATTACCGCCGCTGTCAGGCTTTATCGGCAAGCTGCTGATCCTGGACGCCCTAAGGGATGCACCGCAGGTGGTGTTGATCTGGGCGGTGGTTTTGGGAACTTCTCTGGTCGCGGTGTTGGGGTTTGCACAGGCCGGCAGCACCGTGTTCTGGAAACCGCAGGCCGAAAACGCCCCTGCCCCCGAACCACAGGAGGGAAGCATGGCCCCAAGCGGCCAGGTATTGGCCAGCACGCACCCGGCGCCGGCTCTCGCCTTCTCGGTGGTTTTTGCCCTGCTTTTCGCGGTGGCGGGGCTGGCAGTGCTGGCAGGGCCTGCAACGGGCTACCTGACGCTGACCGCGGCGCAATTGTTCGCGCCAGGCGACTATATTGCCGCCGTCATGGCCACACGATAACATCGCAGAGGGGACCAATCATGATGCGCAAATTCCTGCCCCATCCCCTGATGACGCTGCTACTGATCGTGGTATGGCAGATGCTGGTCAACAAGCTGTCCTTGGGTAATCTGGTTCTGGGGGCAATCCTTGGGCTGGTCATCCCGATCCTGACCGCGCCCTACTGGCCGAACCGCCCGCGCCTGCGCAGCCTGCCGCGCATCGTGGAATACATGGTCATCGTTCTGTGGGACATCATCATGGCCAACATACAGGTTGCGGCGATTATCCTATTCAAACGCAACGCCGATACCCGACCCGCGTGGATCGATATCCCACTCAGGCTGCACACCCCCGAGGCGATCACCGTGCTGGCCGGCACCATAACCATGACGCCGGGCACAATATCCAGCGATTTGTCGGCCGATGGCCATTCCCTGCTGGTGCATTGCCTTCATGCACCCGACCCGGACGCAGTGCGCGCACAGATCAAATCACGATACGAACGTCGCTTGATGGAGATTTTCGAATGATCCAGTTTGCCCTGCTCTTTGCCCTGGGATGTTTCGGTCTGGCTATCCTGATCAACCTCTACAAGATCATCACCGCGCCAGGCATCGGGGATCGAATACTCGCCCTTGATACGTTAGCTATCAATGCGATCGCACTGATTACGCTATACGGGATATGGATGGAGACAACGATGTATTTCGAGGCCTCGATGATTTTCGCGATGACCGGCTTCATCTCGACCGTTTCCTACACGCGCTTTATCCTGCGCGGCGATATCATCGAATGATGGAGGGCGGCATGATCGTTGAAATACTTATATGTGTCTTCCTTGTCATCAGCGGCATATTCGGGTTGGTCGGATCGGTCGGACTGATCAAGCTGCCCGACCCGATGATGCGCCTGCACGCCCCTACAAAAGCGACGACCCTTGGTGTGGGCGGGGCGCTCATTGCGTCGCTGTTGTACTTCTATTTTGTTGCCGGGCGGTTTTCTTATCACGAGTTGATGATCACGCTGTTCTTGTTCCTGACGGCGCCTATCACGGGTCACTTCATTGCCAAGGTGCATATATATCGGCACGAAACGCGCGACAGCCTTCCCGATACGGGTAGCGGCCGCCCATGGGCCACGTTCGAGAGCGATGCGGACCGTGTCCGCGCCGAGGGGCACGAACTCTGACTTCAGGAACGCGGACCGAGCGCCAGCAC
>CAZOKA010000235.1:0-4268 GCA_964580265.1 uncultured Rhodobacterales bacterium
GCAACTCGCGCAGGTGGTCCACGTCGTTGTGGCGGAAGATCCGCTTGGCGCCGCCATTGCGGCGCACCCCTTCGATCATCGAGGCGTGGTTGAGCGCGTCGGAATAGATGATCAGGCCCGGAAACAGCCTGGGCAGGGTTGAGAGCGTGGCGTCATTGGCGATATAGGCGGAGGTGAACAGCAGCGCCGCCTCCTTGCCGTGCAGATCGGCGAGTTCGGCCTCGAGCTGCTTGTGATAGATGGTGGTGCCGGAAATGTTGCGCGTGCCGCCCGAGCCGGCGCCGGTGGCGTCCAGCGCGGCGCGCATCGCGTCGAGGACAACCGGATGCTGGCCCATGCCGAGGTAGTCGTTGCCGCACCACACGGTGATGTCACGCTCGCCGCCATCGGGGTGCAGCCAACGGGCATGCGGGTAGCTGCCGTTGCGGCGTTCGATGTCGATAAAGGTGCGATAGCGCCCTTCTTCATGAAGCTGGTTGATCGCCTGGTCCAGCTTGGCCGAATAGTCCATGCGCGTATCCTCTTGCTCTCTTCCCGCACCCGTTTCTACACCAAACGACCCCCACGCGGAAACACCTTCGGGTGCATATATTCAAATTTTTAGGGATATACGTTTCGCATCCCATGATTGCCACGTTACAAATTGCCGCTCCCCCCTGCCTTGACCCATGTCAAGATGGCACCGTTGGGCTGGACAGTTGCGGCGGCGCTGTTACCCTTGGCGCACCACAGATTGAAAAGGAAGCTGCCCGTGTCACTCGACGACGTTCTAGCCCGAATCGATGCCGATCTGCCCGACGCGACGGAGCGATTGATGGAATTGCTGCGCATCCCGTCGGTATCGACCGATCCGGCCTATGCGGCGCATTGCGATGCCGCCGCCGACTGGCTGGTCAGGGATCTTCAAAGTCTTGGAATCGAGGCGGAAAAGCGCGCTACCCCCGGTCATCCAATGGTCGTGGGTCATATCGAGGGGGACGGACCGCACATCCTGTTCTATGGCCACTACGACGTGCAGCCGGTTGACCCGCTGGAGTTGTGGGATCGCGACCCGTTCGATCCGGCGGTGGAGGAAACCGACAAGGGGCGCGTGATCAGGGGGCGCGGCGCGTCGGATGACAAGGGGCAGTTGATGACCTTTGTCGAGGCCTGCCGGGCGTGGCGCGCGGTGCATGGCACCCTGCCCTGCCGAATCACGTTTTTCCTGGAGGGCGAGGAGGAATCCGGCTCGCCTTCACTGGTGCCGTTCATGCGTGAAAACGCGGCCGAGTTGAAATCGGATATCGCGCTGATCTGCGATACCGGGCTTTATGACCATGACACGCCGTCCATCGCGACTCAGTTGCGGGGGCTGCTGGCCGAGGAAATCGTCATCACCGGCCCTGACAAAGACCTGCATTCGGGTCTCTATGGCGGGCTGGCGATGAACCCGATCCGGGTGATTTCGCGGATCATCACCGGGCTGCATGACGTGACCGGGCGGATTACCCTGCCCGGGTTCTACGACGACGTGCCCGAGTTGCCCGAAGAGGTGCGCGCACAGTGGGACGGCCTGGGATTCGACCATGCCGCGTTCCTGGGCGCGGTCGGGCTGGGCATTCCGGCGGGCGAGCAGGACCGCACGCCGCTGGAAATGCTGTGGTCGCGGCCGACCTGCGATGTCAACGGCATCTGGGGCGGCTATACCGGCGACGGGTTCAAGACGGTTCTGCCCTCGCAGGCCTCGGCCAAGATCAGTTTCCGGCTGGTGGGGCAGCAAGACCCCGACAAGATCCACCGCACGTTCGTGGAGTATGTGCACTCACAGCTGCCCGGCGATTGCACCGTCGAGTTTCCCAACGGCAAGGGATCGCCGGCCAGCCAGATGGCGATCGACCATCCCGCGTTCGAGCAGGCGCGCCAGGCCCTGAGCGCGGAATGGCCCAACGAGGCCGTGTTCGCCGGCATGGGCGGGTCGATCCCGATCGCGGGGTATTTCAAGGATATCCTGGGCACTGACGCGCTGTTGATCGGGTTCGGCAAGGATGACGACCAGATCCATTCGCCGAACGAGAAATACGACATGCGCAGCTTTCACAAGGGGATCAGAAGCTGGGCGCGCATCCTGGATGCGATCTGCGGATGATCGACGGGTTCACCGATGGCGTTGCGCGCCCGGTGGGCGGCGATGTGGCGTATAGCATCGGCGGCACCGGGGCGCCCGTGCTGCTGTTGCACGGCTTTCCGCAAACGCGCGCGATGTGGGCGCGGATCGCGCCGGCGCTGGTGGCGGCGGGGCGCACGGTGGTGTGCGCCGATCTGCGCGGCTATGGCGGATCGTGGAAGCCGGGCGCGGTGGCCGACTACAGCTTTCGCAAGATGGGCGAGGAGATGCTGGCGCTGATGCGCGGCCTGGGGTTCGAGCGATTCGACCTGATCGGCCACGATCGCGGCGCGCGTTGCGCGCACCGGATGGCGCTGGATGCGCCGGGGCGGGTGCGCAGCCTGACGGTGATGGATATCGTGCCCACGCATCTGCTGCTGTCTGAGCTGACGCAGGAGGTGGCAACCGCCTATTACCACTGGTTTTTCCTGGCCCAGCCAGAGCCGTTTCCCGAAACCCTGATCGCGGCGGACCCGGATTACTATTTCGAATCCTGCCTGCTGGGCTGGGGCGCGGCGGCGCTGTCGGATTTCGATGCGGATCAATTGGCGGCCTATCGCGCCGCGTGGCGCGACCGCGATACGATCCGGGGCATGTGCAACGATTACCGCGCGGCCCTGGTGCATGACATGGCCATTGATGCCGCCGACCTGGAGGCGAAGGTATCCTGCCCGGTGCTGGTGCTCTACGGGGCGGACGGGGTTATGGCGCGGGCCTATGACGTGGGCGCGACATGGGCTGCGCGGTGCACCGACGCGCGGGCGCAGGCGATACCGGGCGGGCATTTCTTTCCCGACGGCGCGCCCGCGGAAACCGCGGCGGCGCTGACGGCATTCCTGAGCGGGTAGTGCCCCCCCTTCACGCCCCGTAAAGGGCCTTTGCGCGGGATTCGAAGGCGCGCACGATGCGGTGCATCGCCTCGTTGAACACGACGCCGATGATGCGTTGCAGCATGGCGTTGCGGAACTCGAAATCGACAAAGAAATCCACGGTGCAGCCGCCCTCGGCCTCGTGAAAGACCCAGTTCGATCTCATGTATTTGAAGGGGCCGTCCAGGTACTCGGTATCGATGCGCAAATCATCGGGCCACAGCACCACCCGGCTGGTGAAGCGTTCGCGGAACACCTTGAAGCTGATGACGAGATCGGCCTCCATCACGCGGCTGCCATCCGGCTGGGCCATGTCCGAGCGCACCCGCGCCGCCGCGCACCATGGCAGGAACTGCGGGTAGGCGGCCACATCGGCCACCAGATCATACATCTGTTGCGGCGTGTACGGCAGATGGCGTGTTTCGGAATGAGTTGGCATGTAACAGGATTTTTGGTCGTGACAGTGGCATCCCATTTCGTAGAGTGGGCGCGGAATTGCAAGGGGAAGTCATGCCACAGCGTCCTTATGTCATCGATCAGATGATTTCGGCCAAATCCATCGCCGCACGGGTCGAGGAACTGGCCAGCGAAATAGCCGCGGAATTCGCCGGCACGGACAAGCTGATCGTCGTGGGGCTGCTGCGCGGCTCGTTCGTGTTCATTGCCGACCTGGTGCGCGAGCTGGACCTGCCCGTGGAGGTCGATTTCCTTGAGGCATCGAGTTATGACAACGCGATGGAATCCTCGCGCGAGGTGCGTATCCTCAAGGATTTGCGCGGCCAGATCGAAGGGCGCGACGTTCTGATCGTCGAGGATATCGTCGATACCGGCTATACCCTGTCACACGTCCTGCACCTTCTGCAATCGCGCGCGCCGAGCAAGCTGCGGACGATCGCGCTGCTGGACAAGCCGACGCGCCGCGAAACGCCCATTCGGGCGGATTGGACGGGATTCGAGATCCCCGATGAATTCGTGGTGGGCTATGGCATCGACTTTGCGCAGCGCAACCGCAACCTGCCGTATATCGGCAAGGTGCGTTTCACCCCCGATGGCGATCAGGTCGCGCCCGAGGCGTGATTCGAGGCGTGATCAGAACTGCTGCAGCAGCTTGCGCCCTTCCTTTCGGTCGGCCTGCTCCATGCCCTCGCCCAGGGCGGTGCAGCGGTCGGCAAAGTCGTTGACCTGGGCCTCGTCCCCGGCTTCGCGCACCGCCCAGAGGCAATAGGCATAGGCCAGCGGCGGATCGCGCCAATAGC
>CAZOKA010000236.1:0-4256 GCA_964580265.1 uncultured Rhodobacterales bacterium
CCTTGTGTGGCGATCTGTCGTGCCTTGTCTTCTAGTAGCGCGGCAGCCACGCCCACGGCAATGGCTTGTGGATGCTTGCCCAACTCCGGTCGCCCGATCGGACAGGTGATGCGCGCGATTTGTGCGTCTGCGTGGCCAAGCGCCGACAGGCGCTTGCGGAACCGGGCCCATTTCGTCGCCGACCCGATCAGCCCCGCCTCGGCAAAGCCGTGCCCCAGGAGGCGATGGCACAACTCCAGGTCCAGGGCATGCGAATAGGTGACGATCAGGTGGCGCGCATGGGCGGGCGCATGACGAACCATGCGCACCGGATCGGCGGCAGGCACCATGCGCACCGTTTCCGGACATCCAGACGGAAACCTCTCGTGCGCCGTATCCAGCCAGATGATCTCGGTATCCGGCAGCGCCGACAGCACTGAAACCAGTGCCCGGCCTACATGGCCCGCCCCCCATATCCAGACCGGGGTTTGGGGCTGGTGCACGGGCTCGACCATCCAGCCCTGAACAAGCTGCGGATCGGGGCGCGTGCCCTGCGCGCGGGCGGCCGCAATGATTCGGCGCACGGCCAGCGGCATCTCGTGCGAGCGGGCCGATGCGGCCGGGCGTGCAACAACACCCGCGTCCGCATCGCTCTGCATCGCGGCGGCTCTCTCTTCGTCGTAGGTTTCGAACAGCAGCTTCACCGCGCCGCCGCAACACTGGCCCAGGTCGGGACCAAGTGCATGCCGCTCCAGAATCGGCTGCGTTGCATCGGCGCTGCACTCAGCGCGTGCCAGCAATCGGCGCGCCGCCTGAACCGCGCCATGCTCCAGCGTGCCGCCACCGATGGTGCCCGATTGACCGTCCCGCCAGACCAGCATCGCCGCGCCCGCCTCGCGCGGGGAAGAGCCGGCCACCTCGGCCAGAACCACCCGCACGATGCGCCCGTGCCGCGCCGCCGCGTCCGCAACTGCCCTCAGATCAATCGCCACCTTGCCGCACCTTTCTTATCGCCATCAGCACCCGTTCGGGGGTCGCCGGCGCGTCCAGCGCCGGATAGGCTGCGCCGCAGGACGCCACCGCGTCCGAGATCGCCATCAGCGCCGAAATGCCCAGCATCAGCGGCGGCTCGCCCACCGCCTTGGAGCGATAGATCGTCTCCGCGCGGTTGGCGTCGTCCCACAGCGTGACGTTGAACACGTCCGGCGCATCCGAGACCGCCGGGATCTTGTAGGTGGAGGGGGCATGCGTGCGCAGGGCGCCGCGCGCGTCCCACACCAGCTCCTCGGTGGTGAGCCACCCCGCGCCCTGCACATAGCCGCCCTCGATCTGGCCGATATCGATCGCCGGATTCAGGCTGGCGCCCGCGTCATGCACGATGTCGGTGCGCAAGATGCGGTACTCGCCGCTCAGCGTGTCCAGTGCCACCTCGGTTGCCGCGACCCCGTAGGCGAAGTAGTAGAAGGGCCGCCCTTCGCCCTTGATACGATCCCACGAGATGTCCGGCGTGGCGTAATACCCCGTCGATGACAGGCTGACGCGGGCGAGATAGGCACTCTCCACCACCTCCGCAAAATCAAGGCTGCGCCCGCCCGGCAGATGCACGCGCCCGCCTTTGAACTCCACGCTCTCCGCCGCGGCGCCGTAAGTATCCCAAAGGTGCCGCGCCAGGCGCGCGCGGATCGTGTCGCAGGCGGCCTTGACCGCCATGCCGTTCAAATCGCTGCCCGAACTGGCCGCCGTGGCCGAGGTGTTGGGCACCTTCGCGGTGTCGGTAGCGGTGATCTTCACCGCCTCCATGCCGATCCCGAACCGCTCGGCCGCCACCTGTCCCACCTTCTGATACAGGCCCTGTCCCATCTCGGTTCCGCCGTGGTTTATCCGAACCGATCCGTCGCGGTACACATGCACCAGCGCTCCCGCCTGGTTGAGATGGGTCAGCGTAAAGGAAATCCCGAACTTCACGGGCGTCATCGCCAATCCCTTGCGGATCACGCCGCCGCGCGCGTTCCACTGCGCTACCGCCTTGCGGCGCGCGTCATAATCGGCGCTCCGGCTCAAGGCGTCGGTCATCTCGTGCAGGATGAAATCGTCGACGGTTTGCCCATAAGGCGTCGTTTGCGGCTTCTTGTGGCCCGAAATTTCCTCGGGGGGGGGCGAAGGGCGGAGGGCAGACGGCCCCCCTCCGCCGCTTGCCGCGTAGTAGTTGCGCCGCCGCACCTCGGCCGGGTCAAGGCCCAGGGTATGTGCCACCTCGTCGATCACCCGCTCGATCCCGACCATCCCCTGCGGCCCGCCAAAGCCGCGAAACGCCGTGGCGCTCTGGGTGTTGGTGCGCAGGCGGTGGCTCTCGATCCGCGCCGCGGGCAGCAGGTAGGCGTTGTCGGCATGCAGCATCGCGCGATCCGCAACCGGCGTTGACAGATCCCGCGCCCAGCCGCAGCGCGCATATTGGACAAAGGACACCCCCTCCAGCCGCCCGGCATCGTCGAATCCCGCGTCATAGGTGATGCGGAAATCGTGGCGCTTGCCGGTGATGACCATGTCGTCGTCGCGGTCATAGCGCATTCGGCAGGGCCGCCCGGTCGCGCGCGCCGCCACCGCGCACGCCACCGCCAGCGCGTTGCCCTGGCTTTCCTTGCCGCCAAAGCCGCCGCCCATCCGGCGGCATTCCACCCGCACCGCGTGCATCGGCAGGCCAAGCGCGTCGGCGACCTTGTGCTGAATCTCGCTCGGGTGCTGGGTCGAGCTGTGCACCACCATCTCGCTGTCTTCCTGCGGCAGCGCCAACGCGGCCTGCCCCTCGAGATAGAAATGCTCCTGCCCGCCGATCTCGATGACCCCGTTGATCCGGTGGCGCGCGGCCCGTATCGCGGCGTCCGCGTCGCCCTTCTCGTAGATGCGCGGGCCATCCTCGAAATGGCTTCCCGCCGCCAGGGCATCGTCCACGGTCAGGATCGGCGTCTGTTCCTCGTAGGCGACATCGCCCAGCCGCGCCGCCCGCCGCGCCGCAAGATGCGAGCGCGCCACAACTAGGAACAGCGGCTGGCCAAGGTAATGCACCGCACCATCCGACAACAGCGGCTCATCGTGCACCGAGGGCGAGACATCGTTGTCGAACGGCAGATCGTTCGCCGCCAGCACGGCAACCACGCCGGGCGCGGCGCGCACCTTCGACAGGTCCATCTCCATGATACGTCCCGCCGCGATCGTGCTCAGGCCAAACGCCAGGTGCAGCGTATCCGCCGGCGCGGGGATGTCATCGACATACCGCGCCGCCCCGGTCACATGCAGCCGCGCGGCGTCGTGGGGCAGGGGCTTGGACACGCTCATGCCGTCACCTCCTTTACCGACCCGGGCGCGCCGCCCGTGCGCTCAAGGAAATACCGATGCAGCAGGTTCTTCGCCGCCTCCATGCGGTACTCGGCGCTGGCGCGCATGTCGCTCATCGGGGTGAAATCGCGCTCCAGCGCCCCGGCCGCGTCCTCGATGGTGTCGGCTGTCCACGGCGCGCCGGTCAATGCCTCCTCCAGCGCGCTGGCGCGCTTGGGCGTGCCCGCCATCCCGCCGAACGCGATGCGCGCGGCGCGGACCGTGCCGTTCTCGACGCTGATATTGAAACATCCCAGCAGCGCCGAGATATCCTGATCGAACCGCTTCGACACCTTGTAGCAGGCCAGCGTATCGGCCTGCCGCGGGATGCTGACCGCCTCGACGAACTCGCCGGGCTGGCGATCCTGCTTGCCATACTCGACAAAGAAATCCTCAAGCGGCATGTCGCGCCGCGTGGTGCCGTGCCTGAGATGCAGCCGCGCCCCCAGCGCAATCAGCGCCGGCGGCCCGTCACCGATGGGCGAGCCGTTGGCGATGTTACCCCCGATGGTGGCCGCCGCGCGCACCTGCGCCGCGCCGTATCGGCGCAGCATCGCGCCGAACGACGGGTGCAGCCGGTCCATCAACGGGATCAGCCGCGCGATGGTCACGCCCGCGCCGATGCGGATCTCGTCGGGCGTCTCGGTGATCTGCTGCAAATCGGTGCAGCGGCTCAAAAACGCCACATGAGGTAGCTCGCGCAATTGCTTGGTGACCCACAGGCCAACATCCGTCGCCCCGGCCACCAGCGTGCCATCGGGATTGGCGGCATACCAAGCGGCCAATTCGTCGGATGTCTCGGGCAGGACCGCCGCATGCGACACCTCCCCGTCGGGCGTGCCGGGGGCCGCATCGTCGCTGCCCGGCCGCGCATCCTGCCGCATCCAGTCCGGCACCGGGGCGGC
>CAZOKA010000237.1:0-2792 GCA_964580265.1 uncultured Rhodobacterales bacterium
CGCTGGCGGCGCGTTCGGCCTCGCGCTCGGCCTGCTCGGCGCGGCGCAGCGCCGTCTCCCCGCCCGCCAGCGCGTCGGCAGCGGCGGCGCGGCGCGCCTCGGCCTGCGTGATCGAGCCGTCCAGCTCGGCGCGCTGCGCGGCGATCTGTTCGGGCGCGGTACTGGCCTGCTGTAGCTCTTCCTCGGCCTTGGCCTTGCGCTCGATCAGCTCGCCGCTGCGCGCCTCGGCCGTCTCCAGCCGGTGACGCCAACCGCTGATCTCCTTGGTCAGTTGCTGGCTACGCGCGCGCCGCGCCTCGCCCTCGCGCTTGACCTCGTCATGCGCGGACCGGCGCGCCATCATGGTCATGCGCGCGGCCTCGACCGTCATGCGCAGATCCTCGACGCGGGCGCGCATCGCGTCCAGATCGTCCAGCTCTTCCAGCCCCGCTTCGGCCTCCTTGACCTGCGCGCGCGCGGCCATCGCCTCGTCCTCGTGGCGCGTCACCGCCAGGCCCAGGCTTTCCAGCCGCGACTCGGCCAGGTTGCTGTCGGCCTCGGCCCGGCTCAGGGCGCGGCCCGCATCGGTCAGGCGCGCATCGGCGGCGCGGCGGGCCTCGCGGGCCTCCTTGTCGGCGCGGGCCTGCTGCTCCAGTTCCGCGCTCAGCGTGTCATGCGCCTGCCGGGCGGCATCGGCGCGGGCGGTGGCGCGGGCGACCTGCTGCTTGAGATCCTCCAGCCGGTTGAGCTGCTCCAGCCGCAGCGCCGCGGCGCTCGGCCCGTCCTCGGCCCAGGCGCGGTAGCCATCCCAGCGCCACAAATCGCCCTCCTGGCTGACCAGCCGCTGACCGGGCTGCAACAGCGGCTGAAGGCGCGCGCCCTCGTCCGGGTCGACCAGCCCGATCTGGCCCATCCGCCGCGCCAGGACATCGGGCACCGACACATGGTTGCTCAGCGCCGTAACCCCCGCGGGCAACGCGGCGGGCGCGTCATAGCCGGGGATGACAACCCACCCCGACGGCCCGTCGGCGGCCACCTCGGGCGCGCGCAGGTCATCGGCCAGCGCCGCGCCCAGCGCCTTTTCGAACCCCTGCTCGACCTGGAGGCGATCCACGATCTGCCCGCCTTCCGCCGTGTCCCGCTCCAACAGCCGCGACAGCGCCGAGGCCTCCGCGCCCAGCGCGTTCAACTCGCCCTCGGCCTCGGATTTCTCGGCGCGCACATCCGCCTCGCGCGCCTGCGTCGCGGCCCGCGCGGCCTCGGCGGCCAGCAGGGCCTCGTCGGCGGCGGCGGCGGCCTTTTGCGCCGATGCCTGCTCGGCCTCGGCTTCCTCGCGCGCGGCGTTGGCCCGCCACAATGCCTCGCGCGCCTCCTCCATCGCGGTGCGGGCCTTGGTCGCCTCTGCCTCGCTGCGGGCCTCGGTCTTGCGGCTATCCTCCAGAAGGCGCGTCGCTGACTGGTGCCGCGCCGCCAGCCGCGCAACATCCTCTGTCACCTGCGACAGGTCCGCCTCGCGCGCTTCCAGAACCCGCGCGGCATCGGCGGCCTCCTCTGCGGCCTCGGCCAGGCGTTCCTCGTGCCCCTCGCCCGCCTTTTTCAGCTCCCGCGCCTCCCATTCCAGGCGCTCCACCGTTTCGCCCGCGTCGCGGTTCAGGCCCGTCTCGCGCGCAATGTCGTGGCCGAGCTGCTCAATCCGCGCCTCCAGCGTCTCGATCGCCTCGCGCGCGCGGGCTTCCTGGTCGGCCAGCGTGTCGCGCTGCACCTGCAAACGTTGCAAGATCGCCGCCGCCACCGCCTCTTCCTCGCGCAGGGGCGGCAGGGCTTCCTCGGCCTGCTCGCGCGCGCGCCCCGCCTCGCGCGCGGTGCGCTCGGCCTCGCCGGCGGCAAGGCTGCGCTTCCTCAGAACCTCGCCCGCCTCATGCAGCGCCGCGTCGGCCTCTTTCCACCGGCGATAGAGCAGCATCCCCTCGGCCTGCCGCAGCTCCGCCCCGATGGCGCGATAGCGCTTTGCCTGCTTGGCTTGCCGTTCAAGCTGCGACAACTGGTTTGCCAACTGCTCGATCACGTCGTCGATGCGCGACAGGTTGGTTTCCGTGCTCTTCAGCTTCAGCTCGGCCTCGTGGCGGCGCTGGTACAGGCCGGAAATCCCCGCCGCCTCTTCCAATATGCGGCGGCGCGATTTCGGCTTGGCGTTGATCAGTTCCGCGATCTGCCCCTGCCGCACCAGCGCCGGGCTATGCGCCCCGGTCGAGGCGTCGGCGAACAGCATCTGCACGTCGCGGGCGCGCACATCCTTGCCGTTGACCTTGTAGGCGCTGCCCACGTCGCGCGTGATCCGCCGCACGATATCGAGGCTGTCGGTGTCATTGAACCCCGCCGGCGCCAGCCGGTCGGAATTGTCCAGGTGCAGGCTGACCTCGGCGAAGTTGCGCGCCGGGCGGCTGGCCGCCCCGGCAAAGATCACGTCCTCCATGCCGCCGCCGCGCATCGCCGTCGGGCGGTTTTCCCCCATGACCCAGCGCAGCGCCTCCAGCAGGTTGGACTTGCCGCAGCCATTCGGCCCGACAACCCCCGTCAGCCCGTCCCGGATCAACAGGTCGGTGGGATCGACGAAGCTCTTGAAGCCGGTCAGTCTGATCTTGGAAAAGCGCACTGGCCAGGTTCCCATCACGGTCGGGGATGATTCCGCCCCAAGGGCAAGACTGGCGGTGCAACCCCGCCCCTGTCAACGGATCGGACCCCGCATATGGGGATGCAAGGGCAGTTATCCACAATATATTGGCAATTTTCGGCCGATTGCGCCGTAGGGGCGC
>CAZOKA010000237.1:2892-4245 GCA_964580265.1 uncultured Rhodobacterales bacterium
CCACTGACCTGCGTCATCGCAACCGCCGCCCGTTCCGCGACCGGCCCAAGGCGCGGTGCATATTCGGGGTTGAGGCGCACCGCCTCGATCAGCCGCCCCTTGCGTCGCAAGTCGAACGTGCTGCCATCCACCGTCATCCGCACCGGCGCGATGCCGCGAAAATGCGGGCTGGGTCCGCCGCAGGCGCCCAGCGCCCCCGCCAGCAGCAGGGCGCCAAGCCGTATCAACACAGGCCGCCACATGCCGCCATTCTCCACCCGCAAGGTTAATACCGCGTTTCCGCCCGCGCGCGGGAAACAAGTTGCCGCACCGCCCCGCCCTGCCTATGTTCCACCCGACACAGACCACCTTGGGGGGCCCATGCCGTTTCGCAGGATTCAGCCGGAAAAACTATCGCTCGCGGTCTCGCGCCAGATCGAGCTGCTGATCCTGCGCGGCATCCTGCGCCCCGGAGAGCGCCTCCCGTCCGAGCGCGAGCTGGCCGAGCGGTTGGGCGTCTCACGCCCGTCGCTGCGCGAGGCGGTGGCCGAGCTGCAGGACAAGGGCCTGCTGACCACCCGCGCCGGTGCCGGCATCTACGTCGCCGACGTTCTGGGCGGCGCGTTTTCCTCGGCGCTGGTCAAGCTGTTCGCGTCCCATGACGAGGCCGTGTTCGATTACATCTCGTTCCGCCGCGACATGGAGGGGCTGGCGGCCGAACGCGCCGCGCGGCTGGCGTCGGACACCGACCTGCGCGTCATCCAGACGGTTCTGGACAAGATGGAAGCGGCCCACACCAAGCGGAACCCGGCGGACGAGGCCCGCCTCGACGCCGATTTTCACCTCGCGATCATCGAGGCCAGCCATAACATCATCATGCTGCACATGATGCGCTCGATGTATCAGCTCTTGCGCGAGGGGGTCTTCTACAACCGCCAGATCATGTTCAAGCAGCGCACCACGCGCGACATGCTGCTGGATCAGCACCGCGCCATCAACGAAGGGCTGCAAGCGCGTGACCCCGACGCCGCGCGCGCCGCCGTCGAGGCGCATCTTTCTTACGTCGAGCGTGCCCTCTCCGATCAGCAAACCGCCGACCGGAACGAGGACATCGCGCGCCTGCGGCTGGATCACGAACAAACCCGCCGCAGCTAGAGGGCGGGAATGGCCTGAAGCGGACGTTGAGGCGATCGGCCCAGGAGCCGCGCATCGACGGGCCGCGGTGCGGCGATCCTCCGCTGGAGACGGGCACTTTATCTTGGCCAAATCCGAAAAACCTAAAAGCGTTGCGCCGGCGTCAGACAAATCGCCGTGCCGGGGGGCGGCCCGGCGATGCGCGGCGGGCTTCGCCCTTTATTCCGCGCATTGGTGCCA
>CAZOKA010000238.1:0-4236 GCA_964580265.1 uncultured Rhodobacterales bacterium
GCGCGGCCGCCATTTTGCGCACCCTGTTCTGAATGCGACTTGATCCGTCGCATTCCGACACGAACCGGCCCCGGAACGGCGTGTTTGCTGAACCCAGCAACAGGAGACGCCCGATGACCGACAAACCCACGCGCAGAAAACGAAGCGGCGGACGCGCGGGCAATGCCAGCCGGCGCGGCACCACCGTGATCGAGCAGAGCCCGTGGAACCCGCCGATCAACACCGACCGCCCGACCGAGCCGCTGCCCCCCGAGGGCGTCGAGGCGATCCACGGGGCCGCCATGCGCATCCTCGAGGAGATCGGCATCGAGTTCCTCAACCCCGAGGCGCTGGAGATCATGCGCGAGGCCGGCTGCACCGTGCGCGGCGAGAACGTGCGCATGGGCCGCGACTTCGTGATGGAAATGGTCGCGCGGGCGCCCGAAAGCTGGACCATCACGCCGCGCAACCCCGACCATCGCATCACCATCGGCGAGGGGCACATCCTGTTCGGCAACGTGTCCAGCCCGCCGAACTACTGGGATATGACGCTGGGCCGGAAACTGCCCGGCACCCGCGAGATGTGCCGCGATTTTCTCAAGCTCAGCCAGTATTTCAACTGCATCCACTTCGTCGGCGGCTACCCGACCGAACCGCAGGACGTACATGCCAGCGTGCGTCACCTCGATGTGCTCTATGACAAGCTGACGCTGACCGACAAGGTCGCGCACGCCTACGCGCTGGGCCCCGAGCGGATCGAGGACGTGATGGAAATGGTGCGCATCGCCGGCGGGCTCAGCCATGCCGAATTCGACGCCAGCCCGCGCATGTACACCAACATCAACTCCACCTCGCCGCTCAAGCACGATCATCCGATGCTGGACGGCTGGATGCGGCTGGCGCGGCGCGGCCAGGGCCTGATCGTGACGCCGTTCACCCTGGCTGGCGCGATGGCGCCGGTGACGATGGCCGGCGCGGTGGCGCAATCGCTGGCCGAAAGCCTGAGCGCGGTGGCGCTGGCGCAATACATGCGCCCCGGCGTGCCTACTGCGATCGGCACCTTCACCAGCAACGTGGACATGAAGACGGGCGCGCCCGCCTTCGGCACGCCCGAATACATGCGCGCCACGCAGATGAGCGGCCAGATGGCGCGGTTTTACGGTCTGCCGCTGCGCTCGTCGGGGGTGTGCGCGGCCAACGTGCCGGACGCACAGGCAATGTGGGAAAGCATGAACAGCCTTTGGGCCGGGGTGCAATCGGGCTCGAACATGATCTACCACGCCGCCGGCTGGCTTGAGGGCGGGCTGATCGCCAGCCCCGAGAAATTCGTGATGGATTGCGAGGTGCTCCAGCAGGTTCAGCGCTACCTCGATCCGGCGATCTGCGACACCAGCCCCGAGGCGCTGGCCATCGACACCATCGCCGAGGTCGGCCCCAGCGGGCATTTCTTCGGCACCCAGCATACCCAGGACCGCTATACCAAGGCGTTCTATCAGCCCTTCCTGTCTGACTGGCGCAACTACGAGGCATGGGAGGCCGCCGGCGCGGTCTGGACGACCGAGCGCGCGCACCGCCTCTACAAGGACATCGTTGCCAGCTTCGAAGCCCCGCCAATGGATGACGCCATCCATGACGAGCTGTGCGATTTCGTCGCCCGCCGCAAACTCGAGGGCGGCGCACCCACCGATTTCTGAAGAGCCACGTGCTCGACATCTGACACAGGGTGCCCGGTTCTGGCGGGTCGGGGATGACTTGGCGCGGGCGTTGGGCGACCGGCCCAGGAGCCGCGCATTGGTGCCATGCCTCAACGACAGCAACAGGCCATTCATGCCTCTCAAAGGGCGGGCACGAACCTGAGGTTGCTCTTGTCTTCAATGATGCGCCCTTGCGCTCATCCTCGTCCGTGTTGCCGTCAGCCCCCGGATTTTCTGCCGCGCGCACGGGGGGGTATGACACGAGGTTGCGCGCCCAGCGTACCGGCCAACGATTGAAAGCGCGTTTGCGCGACTTCTCCGAACAGCGGCTCAACCTCGGGGGTGAGGCGCAACTCCAGCTCCTTCTTCTTGGGGAACCAGCGCATTTCGCCAAGGCGGGCCTCCTTGTGCGGCCATAGCATCGCGCCAAAGCGCATCGCCTTGCCCAGAACCTCGGCCTGCTGCAACGTCTGATCGTCGATCAGCGACAACAGCGGGTCGAACCGCGTGTTGCCCCGCTTGTTGGTGTAGCGGTGCAGCAGGGCCAGCCCCAGGAACACCCGTTCGGCATGTTTCAACCCGCCCAGGTTGGCGCGGGTGGCGTTGTCAAAGCAATCCTCGGCGCGGTAATCGGGGTGGGCGCGCCAACTGACATCGTGCAGCAGGCAGGCGGCCTTGATTATGCGCTTGCGTTCTTGCGGGGCGGATTTGAACAGCGGCAGTATGAAATTATAGAGCGTCTTGCCAAACCCGGGCAGGCGGGCGTCCTTGCTTTCGGCGTAGTAGCACGCCTCGATCAGCGGGTCGCGGTCGCGCAGGCGTTGGGGCATCTGCTCGTACAGCATCCCCTCGCGGATGCCATAGCTGCTGATGGCGATGTCGCGGGGGTGAAATGTCTTGACCACCTGCTTGAGCACCTCGGCCGCCAGCGGCACCAGCGCCATGCGGCTGCCGGACACGCCCGCGCGGGCGCGCAGATCGTCGGGATCGTTGGCCGCGATGTACTTGACGGTATCGCGAATCGCGCGGGCGCTCATGCGGTATTCGTGCAGTACGTGCAGGGGGTAGCCGCGGCGCTCCATGTCGATGCGGGCGATGGCGCGCCATGACCCGCCAACCAGGAACAGGCGGTTCTTTTGCGGCCCCATGTAGTCGGCCAGTTGGTCCAGAGTGTCCTTGATGAAGGCCTTGCGCCCCTTCTTGCCGCCCTTGACGCCGCTGAGCTTCAGCGGCCCCAGTTGCGAGGTGATGCGCCGCCCGACGCGCCCGCCTGCGATCTCGGCCAGTTCCATCGACGAGCCGCCCATGTCGCAGACCAGCCCGTAGGAGCCGGGCCAACCCAGCAGCACGCCCTGCGCCGACAGGCGGGCCTCTTCCTCGCCATCGATGACCCACAGGCGGATGCCGGTTTCAGCTTCCACCTGCGAGCGGAATTCGGGGCCGTCTTCGGCCTCGCGCACGGCGGCGGTGGCAACGGCGGTCAGCGGCGAGATGCCCATGCCGTCGGCCAGGTGGCGAAACCGGCGCATCGCGGCCAGCGCGCGCGTGCGCCCCTCGGGGTTCAGCCGCCCGGTTTCGGACATGCCCGCGCCAAGCGCGCACATGATCTTTTCGTTGTAGAAATAGGCCGGGCTGCGCGCCGCGCCGTCGAACACCATCAGGCGAACCGAGTTGGACCCGACATCGACCACGCCCACGCGGGCCAGCGCGCGCGACGAGGCGTCGTTGAACAGCGGGCGCCCGAATGGCCCCCAATCATGCGCCTCGGGGTCTGGCGTGCCGTCCATTCCATTCGTCCTTCTGGTGACCCGTGCGCACAATGCGCCAGGGCGGGGCGCAAGGTCAATTGCCCCGATGCCCCCCGCCTGCGCCGAAATGGCGCGGCGTCAGTCGTCGGCGTGGGTCAGTTGCGGCACGTCGCCGGCCCCGGCCGAGCCGCGCCCCGACAGCGACGGGTATTCCATGAAGAAGCGGTGACAATTGAAGGCAAAGGTGCCCTCGGGTACCTCTGCGCGCGAGAAGGTGCCATCGGGGGACATCACCCAGCTTTGCGCCACGTCGGCCATGTTGGCCGCCATGATCTGGCTCACGATCTGCGCCTTGACGGTTGCGTTCTCGATCTCGACCAGCGTTTCCACCCGGCGGTTGAGGTTGCGGCCCATCCAGTCGGCCGAACTGATATAGACGCGGGCCTTGTTGTGCGGCAGGCCGTGGCCGTTGCCGAAGCACACGATGCGCGAATGTTCCAAGAACCGGCCGACGATGGATTTGACGCGGATGTTTTCCGACAGGCCCGCAACGCCGGGGCGCAGACCGCAGATGCCGCGCACCACGAGGCTGATCTTCACACCCGCCTGGCTGGCGGCATAGAGGGCGTCGATCACCTGCGCGTCGATCAGGGCGTTCATCTTGGCCCAGATCACCGCCGGGCGGCCGGCGCTGGCATGTTCCATCTCGGCCTCGATCATGTCCAGCAGGCGCTTCTTGAGCGAGATCGGCGAGATCGCCAGGTTTTCCAGCCCCTCGGGCTGTGCGTAGCCGGACAGGTAGTTCATCACCTTGG
>CAZOKA010000239.1:0-4231 GCA_964580265.1 uncultured Rhodobacterales bacterium
CACCTCGAACTCGCGCTTCGGGCGCAGCCGCGTCACGCTGGAGTTCAACGACAACGTCGATCTGGACACCGCCGCCACCGATACCCGCGACGCGGTTGCCCGCATCGCGAACGACCTGCCCGACGACGCCGAAACCCCCGAGATCGTCAAGGCCGACGCCAACGCGCAACCCGTGGTGCGCATCGCCGTGACCTCGCCCACGCGCGCGCCGCAGGATCTGACCCGCATCGTGTCGGACCGGGTCGAGGACAGGCTCGTATCGCTGCCCGGCGTCGCCGACCTGCAAATCTACGGCGACCGCAAGGCGATCTTCCGGGTCGATATCGACCAGATGGAACTGGCCAGCCGCGGGCTGACCCTGGCCGACATGCGCCGCGCCCTGGCCAATGTCAGCTATGACGTGCCCGCCGGCGATCTGACCGGCGGCCGCCAAAGCGTCAGCGTGCGCACCACCGCCACCGTCACCACCCCCGAGGCGTTCGAGGCGCTGGAACTGGCCCCCAACGTGTCGCTGGGCGATGTCGCCCGCGTAACCCTCGGCCCCGCCCCCAACGAGACGGTATTGCGCGCCAACGGCGAAACCGGGCTGGGCATCGGCGTGATCCGGCAGGCCACGTCGAACACGCTGGAAATCTCGCGCGACGTGCACGCGGTCGTGGACAGCCTGAAACAAAGCCTGCCCGCCGATGTGAACATCTTCGTCACGTCCGATGACGCGGTGTTCATCAACGGCGCGATTACCGAGGTGCTCAAGACCCTTGCGCTGGCAGTGGGTATCGTGGTGCTGGTGATCTTCGCCTTCCTGCGCGATGCCCGCGCCACCCTGATCCCGGCGCTGACCATGCCGGTGGCGCTGATCGGCACCCTGGCGGCGATCTGGATGGTGGGGTTCTCGGTCAATATCCTGACACTGCTGGCGCTCGTGCTGGCCACCGGCCTGGTCGTCGATGACGCCATCGTCGTGCTGGAAAACATCGTGCGCAAGCGCGCCGACGGCACCGGCGCGCGCGCGGCGGCGGTGCTGGGCACCGGGCAGGTGTTTTTCGCGGTGGTCACCACCACGGCCACGCTGGCGGCGGTGTTCATACCGCTCTCGTTCCTGCCCGGCCAGGCCGGCGGGCTGTTTCGCGAATTCGGCTTCACCCTGGCGATGGCGGTGCTGCTGTCCTCCGTCGTCGCGCTGAGCCTGTGCCCCATGCTGGCCAGCCGCCTGCTGGCCGGCCCCGCCCGCGCGGCGCCGGCACGGCGCAGCCCGGTCGTCTGGCTGGGCGAATCGCTGGCCGCGCTTTACCAGTCCCTGCTGCGCGCGGCCCTGGCGGCGCCGTTCGTCGTGGTGGTCGCAGCCGCGCTATTCGCGGCGACGGCGGCAATGATCGCCGGCACCATCCGGCAGGAACTCACCCCGCGCGAGGATCGCGCCATCGCCCTGATGTCGATCACCGCACCGCAGGGCGTATCGCTCGACTACACCACCGCCAAGCTGCACGAGATCGAACAGGCCATCGCCCCCCTGCAAGACAGCGGCGAGATCACGGATGTGTTCTCGTTCACCGGCTATCGCGGCGACAACCGCGGATTCATCGTCATGCGGCTGGCCAAATGGGATCAGCGCACCCGTAGCCAGGATGAAATCGTCGGCGATATGAACCAGCGGCTGCGCGACGTGATCGGCGTGCGTGCCTACGCGATCCAGCCCAACTCGCTGGGTATTCGCGGCGCGGGGCGCGGCCTCAGCTTTGCGATCACCGGCGACGATTACGCGCAGCTTGCCGATGTCGCCAGCCAGCTTGTCACGCGCCTGCAGGCAGATTCCCGGATGGGGCAGGTGCGCGTCGATTACGAAACCACCCAACCGCAGTTGTTCATCCGCATCGACCGCGCCCGCGCCGCCGATCTGGGGATCGACATCACCGGCCTGGGCGAAGCCCTGCGCGCCGTCCTCGAAGGGCGCAGCGTGGGCGAGGTGTTCATCGACGCGACCAGCTACGACATCCGCATGCTCTCGACGACCAACCCGGTCAACGACCCCGGCGACCTGGAGCGGATATTCCTGCAAACCGGCGACGGGCAGATGGTGCCGATGTCCACCTTCGTGACCTTGCAGGAACGCGCCATCGCCCCCGAGCTGAACCGCGAAGGGCAAAAGCGCGCCATCGAGATCACCGCCGGCCTGACCCCCGAACTGGCGATCGGCGACGCGCTGGAGCAGGTCGAGCAGGAGGCCGCCGATCTGCTCTCTCCCGTCAACCGCATCGTGCCGCTGGCCGAGGCCGCGACGCTGGATCAAACCTCGTCGGGGCTGGTGCTGACATTCGGCTTTGCCATCGTGGTGGTGTTCCTTGTGCTGGCGGCCCAGTTCGAAAGCATGATCTCGGCCGTGGTGGTGATGGCAACGGTGCCCCTGGGGCTGGCCTGCGCGGTGTTTGCCCTGCTGCTGACCGGCCAGAGCCTGAATGTCTACTCCCAGATCGGCCTTGTCATGCTGATCGGGATCATGGCCAAGAACGGCATCCTGATCGTGGAATTCGCCAACCAGCTCCGCGATCAGGGGGCAGGCGTGCACGACGCGATCCTGCGCGCCTGCACCATCCGCCTGCGCCCCGTGGTGATGACCATGGCCTCGACGGTGCTGGGCGGCGTGCCGCTGATCCTGTCGTCGGGCGCGGGCGCCGAGGCCCGCGAGGCGCTGGGCTGGGTGATCGTCGGCGGGCTGGGCCTGGCCACCCTGATGACCCTGTTCCTGACCCCGGTCGTCTACCTGCTGCTGGCGCGCTTCTCGACCCCGCGCGCCCGGGAAGAAGAGCGCCTGCGCGCCGAACTGGACGCCGCCGGCCCCGCCTGACGCCCCCCGGCGCGTTACAAAACCTTAATTATTCCGACACCTCGCTGAATCATTTCGTCGTCACACGTCACCGCAAGTTACCCAGCGGGAGACGCGAAATGCTGACGGTCCGAAACCTGACCAAATCCTTCGGCGCCAATACCGCGGTGGACAGCGTCGGCTTCGCCGTCGACCGCCCCGCGATGATCGGCATCATCGGCGCATCGGGCGCGGGCAAGTCCACCCTGCTGCGCATGCTCAACCGCATGACCGATGCCACCACGGGCCATGTCGAATTCGAGGGCCGCAACGTGCTGGCCCTGACCGGCGCGCGCAAACGTGCCTGGCAATCGGACTGCGCGATGATCTTCCAGCAGTTCAACCTCGTCCCGCGCATGGACGTGGTCAGCAACGTCCTGCACGGCACGCTCAATGCGCGCTCATCCATGGCGACGATGTTCAACCTCTACCCCAACGCCGACATCCACCGCGCCATCGACATCCTCGACAGGCTGGGCATCGCCGATCACGCCGCCAAACGCGCCGAATCCCTGTCGGGCGGGCAGCAACAGCGCGTCGCCATCGCTCGCGCCCTGATGCAAGATCCGCGCATCATCCTCGCGGATGAGCCGATCGCGTCGCTCGACCCGATGAACGCGCAGATCGTCATGGACACCCTGCGCCGCATCCACGACGAGGACGCCCGCATGGTCATCGCCAACCTGCACACCCTCGATACCGCGCGCAAATACTGCGACCGCGTCATCGGCATGCGCATGGGCCGCGTCGTGTTCGACGGCACGCCCGCGCAACTGACCACGGGCGTCGCCCGCGACATCTACGGCGCCGACGCCACCTTTTCCGAAGCCGCGACCAGCACCGCCATCGAGGCGCTGGAAACCGGGGCGGACAAGGCCCTGCACGAGGCCGAAGCCGCCCTCTGACCCGTTCACCAAGCCCCGCCGGAACATACCCGGCAGGCAAATCAACCGGAGAGAAACCATGAAAAACTTCATAGCCGCGATCGTGACAACCACCGCTTTGGTCAGCCCTGCACTGGCGCAAGACAACATCGACGAATTCCGCATTGGCGTTCTGGGCGGCGAAAACGCACAGGACCGCCTGGCCAGCAACGAATGCCTGCGCCAGAAAACCGAAGACCTGCTTGGCGTTCCCACCAAGATATTCACACCCGCCGACTACAACGGCGTAATTCAAGGCCTGCTGGGCGGCTCTATCGACATGGCCTGGCTGGGGGCAAGCGGCTATGCCAAGACCTACCTGACCGATCCCGACGCCGTGGAGCCGGTCCTGGTCAAGGTCAACGTGGATGGCTCCTATGGGTATCACTCCATCGGTTTCGCCCGCAAGGACAGCGGCATCACCTCGCTGGATGACATGGAAGGCAAG
>CAZOKA010000240.1:0-4224 GCA_964580265.1 uncultured Rhodobacterales bacterium
AAGATCGTTGAGGCGGCGGCGCACCGCCTGTCACGCGCGCGGGTCATGCAGCGGCAGGTGATCTCGTCCTGGGATGCCCTGCTGGATTATTGTCACACCACGATGGCGCATCGCGATACGGAACAATTTCGCATTCTTTATCTGGATCGCAAGAACGTACTGATCGCGGATGAAGAACAGGCGCGCGGCACCGTCGATCATGTGCCGGTTTACCCGCGCGAGGTGGTCAAGCGGGCGCTGGAGGTAAATGCCAGCGCGCTGATTCTTGTGCATAACCACCCGTCCGGCGACCCAAGCCCATCGCAATCGGATATCGCGATGACGCAGCAGGTACTGATGGCGGCCGAGGCGCTGAATATCACAGTGCACGATCACCTGATCATCGGGAAGTCCCGCGAACTCAGCTTTCGATCAGAGGGGTATCTTTAGCGGACCGGCTCAGCGGACCCATACCTCGACCCGGCGGTTGATCCGACGGCCCCAGGCGCTATCGTCGCAGGCCATTGGCATGGCCTCGCCAAAGCTCTGCACATCCATGGGGACACGATCCGGATCAGCGGTCATTGCGTGGTCCCATATGGCCTGGCGCGCGGTTTTCGCCCGTCTTCGCGCGATGGAGCGGTTCACCGCCGCGCCGCCCTGGCCATCGCTGAAACCGACAAGGGTGATCCGGCGGCCGTCATAGGTTCCCGCCTCGAGCGCGCGGGCGAGTTGGGCCAGGTTGGTCCGGGATTGCGCATCCATGCGCGTTGACCCGGCATCATAGCGGAACGTGGTTGTCAGGCGCTTTAGCGGGGACAGGGTTGCAACCATCTGTTGCAGGGTTTCCAAGCCTGATGCGCCCTCTGCCCGCGCGATGGCATTGGCAAGTCTGATCCCCTGCATGTCGATGTCCACCTCTTCGGCTGCCAAGTCCACCAACCCGGTACGCCGAATGACGAGTTGGGCGGTGGGGCTTTGGATATAGTCCATGAATTCACGCCCGACCTGCGGCAAACGGCGCATCGGGCGGTACAGGAACATCGGGGCTGTGAGCGGGTAATCCTCGGATTTGATGCTGCGACGCGTGGCCTTGAGGGCAAAGCCGCAACTGCCGCTAAGCGCAAGCTGCCGGGTGCCGCCATTGCCGCCATTGGTCGCGCTGCTGACCAATCCGATACCGAATGGATCGGATGCGACGGCCTTGATCAAGCCCTGCGCGGTTTCATGCGTGGCGACCGATGCGGCCAGATCTGCGCGCACCGGGGCAAGTAACAGGTCGGCGGCTGCCTGGCTGGCGCCCGCGTCGCCGTTGCCCAGGTGCGGCGTGATCGGGGCGTCCGGCCCGCCCAGGTCTGTCCAATTGTCGATTTCCCCCGAGAACGCGCGGGCCAGGTCGGATACCGATATATCGCTGACCGGATTGTCCGCAGCGACGACCGGCACCAGGGCATCCAGCGCAATGACAAGGCTTTGCCCCGGCGCCTGAAGATCGCCCAGGCCCGTGGCGCGGGCGCGCGCGGCCTCTGGTTCGCGCACCTCGCGGCGGGACATGACGATATCGGCCTCGTTGACCAGGAGATCGGCAAAGCCTTCATCACTGCTGGACAGGCGGATGGTGAAACGCGCCGCCTTGCGGCCGGTTTGCTGATTCGACAGAAGGTACTGGATCGAGTCGCCTTGTGGCGGGTCATGGTCAAGCGCGTAACCGGCGCGCCGTGCGAACCCCTGAACCAGCGCTGGCAGCAAGAGGCGCCCCATTGTCGGCGCGCCCGCGATCGTGATTTCGGCCACGAAGTCCTCGAGGTTGGGGCAGCCTGGGCCGTCGCACAACACGCCTGAACCATCCACGGTCAATTCGCCATAGATGGTTTCAACGCGGTAGAATTGCCCGTCATACCCCAGGAGGGTGCCGGTGATCTCGATCCCGCCATCGCGCGAGGACAGGCGCACGTCCTGCGCCGCGACTACGGCAAACATCCCGAGATGGGCCAGTGCGGCCAAGATGACCGCACGCGCGATTTTCATGTGAAACGCCCCGATTATCCACGCATCAGTTACGCGCGATCTTCAGGTCTTGCAGCAGGTTTTTCAACACCAGAAAGCTACCCTTGGCATCGCATTCCGGCATCTCCAGCGACAAGTCATGCGATTTGAGCGCGCTGTCGCTGGACAGGTTGAGCATCTGGCCGCTTACCTCGTGCCCGCAATTGCTGGCGGTTACTTCGGCTTCGGCATTGATCTGGACGGTGTTTGCCGCCAACCGAGCACCCTTGGCAAAGGTATAGACATCGGCACGTAGCCCGTCTGGGCCAGATGCATCGCCATAGTGGCGCAGGAAACCGCCCCGGCCCGATAGCGCGTGGTCGGAATCGCCGGCGGCGTCGGCCCAGATGTGACCGTCATCGCCGTAGGAGGCGCCGTTTTCGAAGGCGTGCAATTGCAGGCCGTCGTCGCCCTGCCATTGCAGAACGATGCGTTCATGCGCGGACAGGTCCGGCACCTTTGTTTGGGCGACTGCGCCGTTTCCATTCCCGAAGGAGACGATATAGATTGCCTGCGTGGCCAAGGCCGGTGCGGAGACACTCGCGGTTCCGTCCGGCCCCACGGCGTGACTGAACATCATGCCGTTATGGTGGAAGGTAACCGTGTGCCCTTTCAGGCATTCACCCGACAGTTCGAGCCGCACCATGGCGGCGGGTTCCGGTGTTGCCGTGAATGCCGGATCGCAGTCCGTGTCGGCGGCGTCTGCGTGAACATCGCCCCTGCCGAGGGTGACGTGATCGGGTGTGGCCGCCAGAATTGGCACAGGGGCGCCGGGGCGCTCAACGGGGTCAATGGGCCGCGTTTCCATGTCAGGCGAGGCAACGGTGAAGGCGATATTCGTCAAGAGCAGTTCCGGGCCGTCCAGTTGTGGCGCAGGAGTTTCCTGCGCGGTCTGGGCGCGCGGCACGGGAGCGGGCGCGTTGCCCGTGGTCTGATGAACCCCGTACCCGATCCCCAGCCCCGAGGCCACGGTCCCACCGACAAGAATCAAAGGCGAAAGCTTGATCATCGAATGCCCCCATCAAGGTTGCTTGAGGGGGCAATATAGCCAGCAAAAAACGGCACCACTGTGGCGTCACTGCGGAGTCAATTAGACTGGGCGGTAAATGGATCGAATCCCCGGCGTGGGCAGGGGGCAGCGATGAATCAGTACAGACGCCCGTGGCAATGCTTGAACTTTTTCCCCGAGCCACAAGGGCAAAGCTCGTTCCGGCCGGGGTTGCCCCATGTCGATGGGTCGTCTTCGACAAATCCCTGGGCCGCGTCCGGATTGGCGGGGCCGGTGCCGGCGATCTCGTCCGGGCCGCTGGGTTGCGCAAGCTCTGCCGCCTTGTCCAGCTCGGCCTGCTGCGCCTGCATCTGCTTGATCAGTTCCTGCTGTTCGGCTTCTGTCATCGGGCGAACCTGGGCCAGCTTTTGCGTTACGTCCTCGCGCAGGCTGTCGAGCATGCTCTCGAACAGTTGGAAGGCCTCGCTCTTGTATTCGTTCAATGGATCGCGCTGCGCATAGCCGCGAAAGCCGACGACACTGCGCAGGTGTTCCAGCGTCAGCAGATGTTCGCGCCATTTCCCGTCGATGGTTTGCAGCAGAACCTGCTTTTCGATCTGGCGCATCGTATCGGGGCCGAACGCTTCGGCCTTTTCCGCCATCATTTGCGCGGTTGCCTCTTCCAGCCGCTCGGCGATTGCGTCGTCATCGACGCCCTCTTCCGCGGCCCAGTCGATTACCGGCACGTCAACGCCCAGCTTTTCGATGCAGGCGGCGTGCAAACCCTCGGTATCCCATTGATCCGCGTATGTTTTTGGCGGCATATACTGGTCGATCAGATCGTCGATGACCTGGCTGCGCATATCGGCCACGATTTCCGACAGGTCTTTGGCTTCCATGATCTCGCGGCGCTGGCTGAAGATCACCTTGCGCTGATCGTTCATCACGTCGTCGAATTTCAAGAGCTGCTTGCGAATATCGAAGTTGCGCCCCTCGACCTTGGCCTGCGCGCGCTCAAGCGACTTGTTCACCCATGGATGAACGATGGCTTCGCCTTCTTTCATGCCGAGGCTGGACAGAACCTTGTCCAGACGTTCGGACCCGAAGATGCGCATCAGGTCGTCTTCGAGGCTGAGGAAGAACGCGCTGCGACCCGGATCGCCCTGGCGGCCCGAGCGGCCGCGCAACTGGTTGTCGATCCGGCGGCTTTC
>CAZOKA010000241.1:0-4215 GCA_964580265.1 uncultured Rhodobacterales bacterium
GTGAATATCGCCGTCGGGATCAGGTCGTGATCAACCGGCGTCGGGTTGCCATTGAACACCGTTTCGACGAACGCCATCCCCTCGCGGATCGCAACCGGGGTAAGGTTGACGCGGTCGGTCACATCCCCGATTGCATGGATCGATGGTACCGATGATTGCGAGTAGGCATCCACCACCACCTCTCCATTGCGGCCCAGTTCCACGCCAACGTCTTCCAGCCCCATGTCACGCGTATTCGGCGCGCGCCCAGTAGCGAACATGACCTGGTCGAACTCGCGCTCGTCACCATTCGTGGACTTGACCCACACGCTGCCTGAAGCCTCGTGTCGCTTCATCTCGAGCACATTTGTGCCGAGGTGCAATTCGACCCCTTTTTGCTGCATCTCCTCGGCAACCAACCCACGTGCCTCATCGTCGAACCCGCGCAGCACCTGGGCGCCGCGGTAGTATTGCGTCACCTCCACGCCCAAACCGTTGAGGATGCATGCGAACTCACAGGCAATATAGCCACCTCCGACAACCAGCATCCGCTTGGGCAAGTGATCCAGGTGAAAAACCTCGTTCGATGTGATCGCCAGTTCCTCGCCGGCGATGCCTGGCTTGACGGGCCACCCCCCCATTGCCAGCAGGATATGCCGCGCGGTCTTTTGCGTGCCATCTGCCAATTCGACCGTATGCGCGTCTACCAGACGCGCGCGGGTGTCATGGGTTTCGACACCGCTGCCAGCCAACAATTTGCGATATACGTCCTCGAGCCTGTCCAATTCGGCATGCAACTTACCCCGAAACGCGGGCCAGTCGAACTCTCCTGGTGCTATCTCCCAACCAAAGGCGCGCGCGTCCTCGACCGTATCGACGAACTCGCTTGCAAAAACCATCAGCTTCTTCGGCACACACCCCCGTATAACGCAGGTGCCGCCATAACGACTCTCTTCGGCCAGCGCCACCTGCGCGCCGCCCTGAGCGGCAACGCGAGCAGCGCGCACCCCGCCAGAGCCGCCACCGATAACGAAAAGATCATAGTCGAATGCCATTGCCTTGCCTTTAGTCGTTCAAATCAGTGAACAAGTTATCGTTTTCTACAAAATCAAGCCGGTCCTGCTCAACTGTGCCCTCGTTGATGTCGCGGGTCTCGACCCGGCCATCGCCATAGCCAATCACCACCGCGTCACAGATATCAATGAACAGCCCGTTTTCAACGACACCCGGCACCTGATTGAGGACCATTGCCAGTTGGCGCGCATTACCGATCCGGTTGAGGTGCAGATCCAGGATATGGTTTCCCTCGTCCGTCACATAGGGGTGGTCGCTGTTCATTCGCAGCGTCACGTCCCGCCCTAGCACGTCCATAGAAACCAGCAACTCCTCGACCAGCGATTTCGTCGTCTGCCAGCCAAACGGAATCACCTCAACTGGCAGTGGAAAAGCGCCGAGCGTCTCTACTTCCTTTCCGATATCGGCAATGACAACCATCTGATCGCTTGCGGTAGCTACGATCTTTTCCTGCAAGAGAGCGCCTCCCCCCCCCTTGATCAGGTTCAGATCTCCATCAATCTCATCCGCACCATCAATCGTAAGGTCCAGCCATTTTGCCTCGTCCAGACTGATCACGTCTATCCCGACATCGCGCGCCAAAGCAGCCGTCCGCGTTGATGTGGGTACACCCTTGATCCTCAACCCGTCCTCGCGCACAAGTTCCCCAAGACAGCGCACCATCCACGCGGCAGTGCTGCCGGTGCCAAGGCCAACGCGCATCCCATCTTCGACAAAATCAACGGAACGTTTGGCCGCGACGAACTTGGCCTTGTCAATGGGGGACAGCTCTCCGGACATTGTAATGGCTCCTCGGGTTTGACATGCCCCGGTTATAGGCAAGAACAGGGTCAGGTGCGAGGGGCGATTTGGCAGTGTCGCGGCATCGATTCAACGGATGCCGAATGTCCCCTGTGGATCATCTCCAATACGCAGAGCAATATCAGGCATCGCTGGAACCGCTTTCAGGTAGGCCGCGATCGCCATGCGATCGAACTCGGACAAGGTGGCCAGACTTCTCCGCACCGTCTCCATTTCAAAGCCGGCAACGCCGGGTTTGAAATGTGGCGATGTCGGTTCCAACCGGCTGACGATCTCCCCTGTCGTCAAATCCTCCAGCCCGTTTGCACCCGTCGTGATGTTGGGGGCAAACCCCTGCCCGTCCGGCAATGAGCCCCCTGCCAGCCATCGGTCATGGTCCAGTCCGCCGAACCTGTCACGCGGCGTGTGGCATTCCCCGCAATGCCCTGGCCCTTCGACCAAGTACTGACCGCGGGCAACCTCGGGGGTGGGAGCCGTGATTTTCACCACCTTCTCCGAACGGAAATACAGCGACTTCCACAATGCCATCGCCCCACGTTTGTAGTATGGAAAGCGCAGATCATGATCTGCCACCTCCTGCGCAACGGGCGGAAGGGACTGCAAATAGGCCCAGAGGTTTGCGACATCGCGCTCGGACATCCGGGCATAAGACGTGTAGGGAAAGGTCGGATAGTAATGCTGCCCATCCGGCGAGACACCGCGTAGCATCGCATTGGCAAACTGCTGCCCGGTCCATCCCCCGATACCATGCGTCGCATCCGGCGATATATTAGGCACACGGAAGATGCCGTAGCGCGTCTGCAACTCCCGACCGCCACCCAGGTGCAGCAGGTTTTCGTTCTCCGATCCAGGCGTCGCGTGGCACGCAGCGCAACCGCCAACCCGGAACATCGTTTCGCCATCGACAAGGTTGGCTGGACCTGGCGCAGCCCCATCGGTCGGCGGGAGAACGCGTTGCGCACAGCTCACCAGCGCAATTAGCCCCAAGATGGCGGCCAACGCACCACGTATCACCGTTTCGGCACCGTGTAGGACAGCCCAAATGCCACTTGGTTGCTGATGACCTCGGTTTTCAACCATCCGCCACCATTCAGATCGGCACTGATGTCCGCGTAGCCGGACTTGAGTTCCCCGAACACGGCCCATCTGTCATTTATCGCTGCTTCAACCCCGATCAACGCCTGCGCAGCCGGGCCGCCGAACTGATATTCGGACGTGCGGGTTGTACCGGAGGCACTCACGACCTCGACATGCGGCGTGGTAAACCCGACGCCCACTCCGAGATACGGGGTGAACCGGCTGGCGTTCAAAAACCTGTATTGCAGGTTTGCCGTCACCATGTTGATTCCGTCGGTGAATTCCAGCTTGGAAAACTGGGTGGGCATTGGATCGGCGGCCACCTTGGTGTGTGCGTTGTCAATCGATACGCCCCAATTCGGGCTGTCGTCGAACCACCATGTCGCGCGAACACCAAAATATGGGGGCATGACAAAAGCTTCGCCATCCCAACTCGTATTGACCCGCTGCCTGCCCAACCCGTCGTTGAAATCGAAATCGACATCGGAATCGGGTGAAAAGTTTGCGCCTGTATAGAATGACAAGACCAGTTCCGCATGCGCGGGACCGGAATACACGCTGTACCCCAAACCAGTGCAAACGATCAGAACAAGTGCCCGAGAGAGATTCTTGGAAATCTTGCCAGTGGATAAATACATGTAGTCGCCTCCGCGGCACTTGTTTCGTAATGTCCCCAGCGATCCACAAAATCACGGGGCTCGAGACAGAGAACACCGGGCAGGACACCGCCCTGCCCATTGAATGAGGCTGACACCTCCAGACCAATCCGCGCGCATGTCTCGGGGTAGCAAAGAGGGCGGTCAGAACAAGTGCCCTTATCGTCGCAGTTCTTCGAGATTTCCGGCAATGCGTCTGCGCGAACGCTCCGGGGAATTCAATCTGCCCAACCGATCCGTACCACGGGTTTTCGCCACCGGCACAGTACCCTAGGCTGACATGTGGATTGGTGGCGATGAAACGTCGCATTCGGGCAAGATGGGATCGCCCCGTCGCGATAGACCCGCCGGAAGCAAGGAGCGCGCACATGTTTCTATCCGTTTTCGAGATGTTCAAGGTGGGCATCGGCCCATCATCCTCACACACGATGGGACCAATGGTAGCTGCCGCCAGGTTCCTTGACCGGCTGCGCGCCTCGCCGTTCGATTTTGCGGGGGTACGCGGATCGCTGCACGGGTCTCTGGCATTTACTGGCGTCGGGCACGCCACCGACCGCGCCACGATCCTCGGATTGGCCGGGTTTGTACCGGAAACCTATGACAATCAGGCCGCCGAGGCCGCCCTGAC
>CAZOKA010000242.1:0-4201 GCA_964580265.1 uncultured Rhodobacterales bacterium
GTGCTGTTGCCGGGCATGATGTGCGATGCGCGCCTGTTCGCGCCGCAACTGGCCGATCTGAGCCGCGAGCACGCGGTGATGGTGGCGCCGGTCACGCAAGGAGAGCGGATAGAGGAGATCGCCTCGGGGCTGCTGGAGGCGCTGCCGAAGCGGTTCGCTCTGGCGGGGCTGTCGATGGGCGGGATAGTGGCGATGGAGGTGTTGCGCCGTGCCCCGGGCCGGGTGACGCGGCTGGCGCTGATGGATACCAACCCGCTGGCCGAGACACCGCAGAGCGCGGCGCAATACGAGCCGCTGATCATCGGCGCCAAGGCGGGGCGGCTGGACGAGGTGATCACGCAAATGATCCGGCCCGAATTCCTGGCCCCCGGCACGGGGCGCGCGCAGGTGCTGGCGCTGGTGCGGCAAATGGCGGCGGACCTGGGGCCGGAGGTGTTCGTGCGGCAGGTGCGCGCGTTGCAGCGCCGCCGCGACAACCAGGCGGTGTTGCGTCGTTGCAAGGTGCCGGCGCTGGTGCTGTGCGGGGCGCATGACGGGCTGACGCCGGTCAAGCGGCACCGGTTCATGGCCGAGCTGATCCCGCACGCGAGCCTGCGCATCCTGGACGCGGCGGGGCATTTGCCGACGCTGGAGGCACCGGCCGAAACGTGCCGGGCGCTGCGCGACTGGCTGTCGCTGCCGGACAGGGCGTGATGAGGAGTTTGCCGGAGGCCATGGAGGGGTATGGCGCGGTGCATCCGTGGAGCGCGCAGCTTGAGGTGCCGGAGCGCGCGGTGATCCCTGCGCGCCGGGCGGCTGGGCACGCGCGGGTACTGCCGGACCTGGACAGCGCGGTGCGGGCGGCGGGCCTGCGCGATGGCATGTGCCTGTCGTTTCATCACCACTTGCGCAACGGCGATGCGGTGCTGAACGCGGTGATGGCGGCGGTGGCGCGGGCCGGTCTGGGCGACATGGTGCTGGCGCCCAGTTCGGTGTTTCCCGTGCATGCTCCGCTGGCCGATCACATGGCGCGCGGCGTGGCGGTTGGGCTGCGCACGGGCTATGTCTCGGGGCCGATGGCGGAGGCGCTGGCGCAAGGCGCGTTGGCGCGGCCGGCGGTTCTGGGCACGCATGGGGGGCGGGCGCGCGACATCGAGACCGGGCGCGCGGCCATCGACGTGGCCTTCATCGCCGCCGCGATGGCCGACAGGGCCGGCAACCTGACCGGGGCGGAGGGACCGGCGGCGTTTGGCCCGATCGGCTATGGCCGGGTGGATGCGGCGCGCGCGCGGGTCGTGGTGGCGGTGACCGATTGCCTTGTCGATCGCCTGCCCTGCGCGCCGGACATCCCTGCCGAACAGGTGGATTTCATCGTTCCGGTTGCGCGGATCGGGGATGCGGGGGGCATTGCCAGCGGCACCACGCGCATCGCCGTGGATGCGGCGGGCGGGCGGATAGCCGACATGGCAGCCGCCCTGATCGAGGCGTCGGGCGCGTTGCGTGACGGTATGAGTTTCCAGACCGGGGCGGGAGGGATTTCATTGGCCGTGGCGCGGCGGCTGGGGCGCCGGATGGCGGCGCGCGGTGTGGTCGGCCGCTTTGCCAGCGGCGGCATCACCGCGCCGCTGGTGGCGTTGCACCGGGCCGGGCTGCTGCGGGAATTGCGCGATGTACAGGCGTTCGATCTGTCGGCGGTGACGAGCTATCGCCGCGATGCGGGGCATATCGGTATGTCGGCAAGTGATTATGCCAACCCGCAGCGCGGCGATGCGGTGGTGAACCAGTTGGATGCGGTGATCCTTGGCGCGGCCGAGGTGGACCTGGATTTCAACGTGAACGTGACCACGGGCGGCGATGGCGTGATCCTGGGCGGATCGGGCGGGCATGCCGATTGCGCGGCGGGCGCGGGCCTGTGCGTGATCGTCACGCGCCTTGCGGCGCGCGGCGGGATGGCGCGGATCGTCGAGCGGGTGCGCACGCGCACCACGCCGGGGCGCGACGTGGACGCGGTGGTGACCGAGGCGGGCATCGCCATCAACCCGGCCCGCGCCGAGCTGCGGGCGCGGGCGCAGGCGGCGGGTTTGCCGGTGGTGACGCTGGAGCAGATGCGGGCGCAGGGGCCGAGCGGGGAGCCGCACGCGCGCGGCGGCGGCGAAGCCGGTCCGGTCGTGGCGGTGTGCGAATACCGGGACGGGCGGGTGATCGACGTAATCCGCGCCGGCGACGGGGGGCGGCCATGACGCGCCCGCCTCGCAAACCGGGCCTGTGGGCCAGGCTGCGGCGCGGCTACAAGCGCACGCAAGTCTGGGCGCGGCGGCGCATCCCACCAGGCCTGCGCCTGTTGGTGGGGGTGCTGCTGATGGCGGGCGGAGTGCTTGGGTTCCTGCCGGTGATCGGGTTCTGGATGTTCCCGCTGGGCGTGGCGATTGCCGCGCTGGACATTGTGCCGATCTGGCGGTGGATTCGCGCGCGACTGAAGCGGCGCCGCTGAGGCGGGCCGGGCGGGGGCGCTGCCCCCCATCGCCTGGCGGCGATTCCCCCCGGAGTATTTCGGGCAAGATGAAGCAGGGGAATTCGGCGCGCTCAGGCGCGGGGGATGTCGAAGCCGGGCGGGGCGAGGGTGAAGCCGGAAAACTCGAACCCCGGCGAGACGGTGCAGCCGACCAGCGTCCACGCGCCGGTGGGGCGGGCGGCCTGCCAGTGGCCGGGCGGCACGATCAGTTGCGGCACTTGCCCGGCGCCGAGATCGGGGCCGAGCGTGTGATCGCGCGCGGGGCCACCGTCATCATCGGCCATCGACAGGATCAGCGGATCGCCCGCGTAGAAGTGCCATATCTCGGTCGCATCGACGCGGTGCCAGTGGCTGGCCTCGCCGGCGCGGAGCAGGAAGTAGATGCAGGTGCCGGTGGGGCGGCCGGTGTTGGCCGCGCGCCATGTTTCACGGTAATGACCGCCCTCGGGGTGGGGGGAAAGGCCCAGCTTCTCGATGATCTGATCGGCGGTCATGTCAGCGCTTGAGGATGCTTTCGCCCGCGTAGAGCGCGGTTTCGCCAAGCGATTCCTCGATGCGGATCAGTTGGTTGTACTTGGCCAGCCGATCCGAGCGGGCGAGGCTACCGGTCTTGATCTGGCCGCAGTTGGTGGCCACGGCGAGATCGGCGATGGTGGCATCCTCGGTTTCGCCGGAGCGGTGGCTCATGACGTTGGTCATGCCCGCACGGTGGGCCATTTCGACCGCTTGCAGGGTTTCGGTCAGGGTGCCGATCTGGTTGACCTTGACCAGCATCGAGTTGGCGCAGCCGCGCTCGATCCCCATTGACAGGCGCGCGGGGTTGGTCACGAACAGATCGTCGCCCACCAGTTGCACGCGCTGGCCGAGCGCATCTGTGAGGGCGCGCCAGCCGTCCCAGTCATCCTCGGCGCAGCCGTCCTCGATCGAGATGATCGGGTAGTCGTCGCAAAGCTTGGAGAGGTAGGCGACATTTTCGGCGGGCGTCAGAGACAGGCCCTCGCCTTTCATCTCGTACTTGCCGTCCTTGAAATACTCGGTCGAGGCGGCGTCGAGCGCGAGGAACACGTCCTGGCCGGGGGTGTATCCGGCCTTCTGGATGGATTTGAGAATGAAATCGAGCGCCTCGCGGGTGCTGCCCAGTTCCGGGGCGAAGCCGCCTTCGTCGCCAAGGCCGGTGGACATGCCGGCGGTGGACAGCTCTTTCTTGAGGGTGTGGAAGATCTCGGCGCCGATGCGCACGGCCTCGCGGATGGAGGTGGCGGCGACCGGCATGATCATGAATTCCTGGATGTCTATCGGGTTGTCGGCATGCTCGCCGCCGTTGATGATGTTCATCATGGGCACCGGCAGGGTGCGCGCCGAGGTGCCGCCGACATATCGATAGAGTGGCTGCGTGGTGAAATCGGCGGCGGCCTTGGCGCAGGCCAGCGACACGCCGAGGATGGCGTTGGCGCCCAGGCGGCCCTTGTTGTCGGTGCCGTCCAGCTCGCACAGGGCTGTGTCGATGGTGACCTGCTCGGTGGCGTCCATGCCCAGAAGCTCTTCGGCGATCTCGCCGTTGACGGCGGCGACGGCCTCGAGCACGCCCTTGCCCGCGTAGCGCGCCTTGTCGCCATCGCGGCGCTCGACCGCCTCGTGGACGCCGGTGGAGGCGCCCGAGGGCACGGCGGCGCGGCCCATGGTGCCGTCTTCGAGGATCACGTCCACCTC
>CAZOKA010000243.1:0-4194 GCA_964580265.1 uncultured Rhodobacterales bacterium
GTGGGGGGCTGTCTGCCCCCCACACCCCCCGAGAGTATTTTGGGCAAGATGAAGGATCGGATCATGATCGAATTGGAAAATGTCAGCAAGCACTTCACCCTGCACAACCAGGGCGGCGTATCGATCCCGGTCATGGCCGGGGCCACGCTTACGGTGCGGGCCGGGGAATGCGTGGCGCTGGTGGGCCCCTCGGGGGCAGGCAAATCGACGCTGATGCGCATGGTCTATGGCAATTACCTTGCCGACGCGGGGCGCATCATGGTCGGCGGCACCGACGTGGCCCGCGCCGCCCCGCGCGAGATACTGGCGCTGCGCCGCGACGTGCTGGGTTATGTCAGCCAGTTCCTGCGGGTGGTGCCGCGCGTGCCGACGCTGGACGTGGTGGCCGAACCGCTGATCACGCTGGGCACCGATCCGGGGGCCGCGCGCGAGCGGGCGCGCGGATTGCTGGCGCGGCTGAACATCCCCGAACACCTGTGGTCGCTGTCGCCGACCACCTTCTCGGGCGGTGAGCAGCAGCGCGTGAATATCGCGCGCGGCTTCGCCCATGAGTACCCGGCGCTGCTGCTGGACGAGCCGACCGCCAGCCTCGACGCCACCAACCGCGCCGTGGTGCTGTCGCTGATCGACGAGGCCAAGGCGCGGGGCGCCGCGATCATCGGCATCTTCCACGACGGCGAGGCGCGCGCGCAGGTCTGCGACCGCGAGGTCGATGTCGGCCGCTTCACCCCGGTGGCGGCATGAGCGCGCAAGGCCGCCTGTTTGCCGTTGTCGGCCCCTCCGGCGCGGGCAAGGACACCCTGCTCGAAGCGGCCTGCCGCGCACGCCCCGACCTGGTGCGCGCGCGCCGCGTCATCACCCGCCCCGCACAGGCCGGCGGCGAGGCGTTCGACGGCGTGAATGATGCCGCCTTCGACGCCTGCCTGAAGGCGGGGAAACTGGCCATCCACTGGCACGCGCATGGCCTGCGCTACGGCATCCGCGCCAGCATCGACACCGATCTTGCCGCCGGGCGCGACGTGCTGTTCAACGGCTCGCGCGCGGCACTGGCACAGGCGGCAGCGCGCTATCCGGGGCTACGGGTTCTGCTGGTTACGGCGCCGGCCGAGGTGCTTTTGCACCGCCTGTCGGCCCGCGGGCGCGAGGATGCGGCCCAGATCGCGGCGCGGCTGGAACGCGCGGCGCAGGGCATACCGCCCGGCCTGCCGGTGCACGAGATCGACAATTCCGGCACGGTAGAAGAAGGCGTCAAACGCCTGCTGGCCGCGCTTCAACCGGAAAGGGCGTAGCGATGGACCAGGCGGAAATACCCATCCTCCCCCTCGCCGAAAAGGCAGATGTCGGGCACCTCGAACGGCTCCGGCAGCAGCGGCTCCAGCACCGGCGCAAGCGCCGCGCGCACGGCCTGCGCCCGCGTATCCTCCAACGGCCCTGTCAGGGTCAGGTGAAACTGGAACTCCTCCAGCACGTAAGGATACCCCCATTGCTCAAGGTTGGCGCGCTGCCTCGGGCCAAGCCGGTCGGGCCGGCGGCGGGCGGTCTCGTCGGCGGTCAGCGGCGCGCGATATGTATCCAGCCCCGTCACCACCGCCCCGGCCAGCGCCGCCAGCTCGGCACCGTTCCCCTCGGGCGTCAACGCCAGGAAGCGGCCCAGCCGGCCCAGTTGCAGCCCCTGCATCCGCACCGGCGACAGGCGCGCAGCCAACAGGTGCACCGCCTCGGCCAGGTCTTCGGGCCGGCGCCCATCGGCCAGCCGGAACGGCGGCTTGAGCGTGCCGTGAAACCCGTATTTGCGCGGTTGCCGCGTCAACTCCGACACCGGGCACGGCAGGCCGGGCAGGTCCGGATGCGCCACGGCGCGCCCCGCCTGTGCATCCCATCCCAACCACGCTGCCCCGAAATCGGCCAGCGAGCCGGGAGCGGGCGCAAAGTAGATCGCATATCTCAGGTAGTTTTCCATGCCGCCGCCCTAATCCCTGCCTGTCACCGTTTTGTGACAGTGCTATCCTATCAGGGCGCCAAAACGAAAGACCCGCAGTAATGACCGAAACGATCCTTGCCAATGCCACGCTCGTGCTGCCCGACACCACCGCCACGGGGGCGGTGTGCCTGCGCGACGGAGTGATCCACGACATCGACACCGGCGCGGCCATGCCAAGCGGCGCGCAGGACATGCAAGGCGACATGCTGATGCCGGGGCTGGTCGAGTTGCACACCGACAACCTCGAGCGGCACATCGCCCCCCGTCCCGGCGTCACCTGGCCCCATGCCAGCGCCATCGTCGCCCATGACGCGGAACTGGCCGGCACCGGCATCACCACCGTGTTCGACGCGATGCGCGTGGGATCGGTCGTCAGCAACTCGCGCACCAATTACGGCAAATACGCCCGCCAACTAGCTACCGAGCTGATGGACCTGCGGGCACGCGATGCCCTCAGGATCAGCCACTACCTGCACCTGCGGGCAGAGGTCTGCTCGGAAACCCTGCTGGAGGAACTGGCCGAGTTTACCGCCGATGACCGTGTCGGCATCGTCAGCCTGATGGATCACACGCCGGGCGAGCGTCAGTTTCGCGACCTGGACAAGCTCAAGACCTACGTCTGCGGCAAACATGGCCTGTCCGAGGACGAATTCGCCGATCACGTCGCCAGCCAGCGCAGCCTGCGCGAAAGGCTGGGCGCCGCGCACGAGGCCGGCGCGGTGGCCGCCGCCCGCCGCCTTGGCGCGGCGCTGGCCAGTCACGACGACACCACCGCCGCGCAGGTGGCAACATCGGCCGGCCACGGCGCCACCATCGCCGAGTTTCCCACCACGCAAGAGGCCGCCGCCGCCAGCCATGAACGCGCCATCGCCGTGATGATGGGCGCGCCCAACCTGATCCGCGGCGGCTCTCACTCGGGCAACGTGGCCGCCGCCGATTTGGCCGAGGCCGGGCTGATCGACATCATGTCGTCCGATTACGTGCCCTCGGCGCTTCTGTCGGCGGCGGTGATGCTGGGCGATCTGTGGGATGACATGGCGCGCGGCATCGCCACCGTCACCGATGCGCCCGCCCGCGCCACCGGCCTGTCGGACAGGGGACGCATCGCGCCGGGCCTGCGCGCCGACCTGATCCGCGTCGCGCGCATAGACGGCACGCCGGTGCTGCGCGGGACATGGGTGCGCGGGATGCGCGCCGGCTGACCCACGCACCGCCGCTGCAAAGTTTGGACCGTTTCCCGACAGCGGCGGTTGGCAGGTCAGGGCCCAAATCGCTGCAGATGTTGATCTGAATTGAAGCAATGCTTCACTTCTGGTTCTATCCTGAAAGAATATGGAGAGCCACGATGTCTGAGCATGGTCATACCCCCGAGGAAATCGCCAGGCGAATCGGCTCTCCAGAAGGCAGAGGAGTGCTGCGCGACGCCGTCTACGGGGCAATTGACGGGGCTGTGACAACATTTGCCATCGTTGCAGGTGTTGCCGGAGCCGGTCTCTCGCCGTTCATTGTTGTTGCATTGGGAATAGCAAACGTCTTGGCCGACGGGTTTTCCATGGCTGCGGCGAATTATTCAGGGACCAAGGCAGATCTTGATAACATGCGTCGCATACGCAAGGTCGAGGAGCGCCATATAAAAGAGCACCCCGAGGGAGAGAAGCTCGAAGTCCAGGAAATCCTCGCCAATAAGGGCCTTTCAGGTGAGGTTTTGAGCCAGGCAACCATGGCGGTAACGCAGGATCGAAAGAACTGGATCGCCCTGATGATGGAAGGAGAATACGGACTGGGCGGCATTGATCCGCACCCAATAAAATCCGCTCTTACGACATTTCTGTCGTTTCTTGTCGCTGGGTGTATTCCACTGGTTCCGTTCATTCTCGGACTGGGCAATGCATTTGCCATCTCGTCCGCGATGACCATGGTTACCTTTTTCGCAATTGGCGCGCTAAAGAGCAAGTGGTCACTCAGCCCTTGGTGGCGATCCGCTATTGAGACCCTGCTTATCGGTGGCTGTGCAGCGATGATTGCCTTCTACGTTGGAACGCTCTTCCACGCGTAGCAAATGCCAGGTGACTCAACATCTGCTTTGTCCCGCGCACCCGTCACACAAATGACCCAGCGCCAAAGTCCGCACCGACCAACCCCACAGATTTGAGCCACGTCCGCTCTGGGCTGACCGCCATCATCAGGCAGTTTCCGCCAGGAAAGCTGAACGG
>CAZOKA010000244.1:0-4192 GCA_964580265.1 uncultured Rhodobacterales bacterium
CAATCGCCGCCACCCCGGCCGAGGCCGCCGTGATCCCCGGCACGATGCGCCACGCGACCCCCGCCGCGTCGCAGGCGTCGATCTCTTCGTCCAAACGGCCGAAAACCGTCGGATCGCCGGATTTCAGGCGCACAACCCGCGCCCCGCGCAACGCGCGATCCGTAATCATTTCGTTGATATCGCCTTGCGCCACCGACGGGCCAAAGCCCTTTTTCCCGGCGCTGATCCGCTCGGCCCGTGCCGGGCACAGCGCCAGAACCTGCGCACTGATCAGCCGGTCGTGGATCACCACGTCGGCTGCCTTCAGCGCGCGCAGCGCCCCCAGTGTCAGCAACTCCGCGTCGCCCGGCCCCGCGCCCACGAAATCGACCCGGCCACGGCCTGTCATACCACGCGCGGCGCGCCCGCCAGCGGGAAACAACCTGCGCCACAGGCGGCTGAGGTATCCAATTGATCCGGGCATCGGCGACTCCTTTGCGATACCCATAATATGGGACATTATCCCGTTATTTGACTAGTATCTCGCCTGAATAAGAACCTTGTTCCACGCGCCGCGCTATTGATAAACACCTGCCCGGTTTTCCCGCCCCTCCCGGTAGGAGCATCCAAACGACATCACCACACCGGAACAAAAGAAAAGGCCCGCAACCCGTGGCTGCGGACCCTCAAGTCGCTTGAATGAATGCCGGTCAGTCGATCAGTTGACCGGCTTTGCCTCGACCATGTCATGCTCCTGGCCCGTATCGGCCGTCACCTCGATCCGGCGCGGCTTCAGCGCCTCGGGCACCTCGCGGACCAGGTCGATATGCAGCATGCCATCGGCATGCTTGGCGCCGGTCACGCGCACATGATCGGCCAGATGGAAACGCCGCTCGAACGCCCGCGCCGCGATCCCGCGATGCAGGAACGTGCGATCCTCGTCGTCCTCGGCTTTGCGCGCGGTCACGATCAGCGCGTTCTCCTTCACCTCGACATTCAGGTCATTCATCGAAAAACCCGCCACCGCGATTGAAATGCGATAGGCGTTCTCATCGATCTTTTCGATGTTGTAGGGCGGATAGGTCGATTGCCCCATGTCACTGGCAAAGACGCGGTCCATCATGTCGGCGATCTGGTCAAAGCCAACCGATGCCCGATAGAGCGGTGCAAGGTCAAAGTGTTGCATTGGTCATCCTCCTCTTGAGCGATACCGTTGTAATGGCCCTCCCGCCACCGGGACGGGCCGGTTGCGCCAGCCCCGTTTCGGCAGCCGGCACGGCAGATTTGGGAACATCCCGACAAGGTTTCAAGGCCCCCAGCCCGGCCGGATTTTGGCCCTTACCGGCGCAGGCGCCTTGCCCTGTACGAATCGCACATTTCAACCCGCGAACCGCCCGTTTTGGGCAAGACGCCAATCGTGACCCCGGCGCGCGGCGCGTTCAGGTGCCGTTCATCAATGCCTGCTCGGCGGCGCAGGCAAGGCGCAGGAGCCGCTCCTCGCTGCCCGTTCCACAGATCATGATGCCGCAACTGGGCACACCAGCGGGCAGTGTTACGGCGCATCCGCCCATCAGGTTCACGATCCGCGTGTTGCGCAAAACCCTAAGGTTTTCAGTAACATAGTAGTCCTGATCGCTTTGCAGACGGTCGATTTCCGGCGGCACCGAAGGGCAGGTCGGCATCAGGACGCCATCGAACCCGGCGACCCGCGCCGCCCATTGCGCCCGGTGCTTCCGCAGCGCGATCCACCCCTCCACGTATTCCGGCCCCGAATGCCGCTCCCCAGATCGAAACCGATCCCGGATTCGATGGTCCATCGCATCGGGATTCGCCTCGATCACATCGCGCCAATAGCCGTATGCATCCACCGTGAACAGAACGCCCGACAGCGCCATGGCGTCTGCCACTTCGGGGGCGGTGATCGTCTCTATCACCGCGCCTGCATCTTTCAACTTGTTGATTACACTTGAAAAAGCGCGGTCCGGTCCGTCATCCAGATCGTCAAGAACCACCGTTTCCAGCACCGCGAAGCGCCGCCCCTTCAGCGATGCGCCACGCAGATCAGGCGCCTTGCCCCCCTCCAGCGCCGCCAACATCAGCGCCGCATCCTCGACGTTGCGCGCCAGCGGGCCGACGGTGTCGAACGTCTCGCATAATGGCACCACCCCCTCCAGGGACAAGCGCCCATGCGTCGTCTTCAACCCCACCAGATCATTCCAGGCCGAGGGGATTCGCACCGATCCGCCGGTGTCGGACCCCACCGCAACCGGCGCCAACCCATGCGCGATACTGGCCGCCGCGCCCGACGATGACCCGCCTGCGACGCGTGCAGCATCATGCACGCAAGGTGCTGTTTTCGTTTTGGAATTCAGGCCCAATCCCGAAAATGCCAGTTCACTCATGTGGGTCTTGCCCAAGCATACCAGCCCCGCCGCGGTGGCATTTTTCAACACCCGCGCATCGCGCTCAGGCACCCGCCCCTTCAACAGGGCCGAGCCCGCCTCGGTCCCGGTGCCGGCCGTGTCGAACAGATCCTTCCAGCTCACCGGCACCCCATCAAGCGGCGACAACCGCCGCCCCGCCCGCGCCCGCCCCGCAGCCGCCTGCGCCTCGCCCTCGGCCCGCTCGGGCGTCAGGCGCGCATAGATACGATCCGAGAGTGGATGCGCCTGCGCGGCGTCCAAGTATGCGTGCGTCAAGGCTATCGGATCAATCTCGCCCCGGCCAATGGCACGGCCGAGATCGCCCGCGCTCATCCACAACCAATCGTTCATAATGTCTCTCCTTCAAACGATTTGGACGGTAGCGGCAGCTCAGCGCATGGACAATCCCGTATAGCTGACCATATTGGAACGCATGACACATGACAGCGACCTCCTGATCGTCGGTGGCGGGCTGAACGGCCCGGCGCTTGCCCTTGCCGCCGCCCGAGCGGGCCTTACTGCGACGGTGATCGATGCACAGCCCGTTGCGCAATTGACCGATGCCGCCTTCGACGGGCGCGCCTATGCGCTGGCGATGTCCTCGGTCCGCCTGCTGCGCAATCTCTGGCTTTGGGATTCGCTAGCTGACGACAGCCAGCCCATGCTTGAAATCAAGGTGAGTGACGGGCGCGCGGGCGAGGGACCGCTTTCCAGCTTTTTCCTGCATTTCGATCATGCCGAGATCGAAGAAGGCCCCATGGGGCACATGATCGAGGACCGCTTCCTGCGCCGCGCGCTTCAGGATGCGATGGCGGATTGCCCCCCCGTGACCCGGATCAACGAGGATCGCGTTACCGCGCAAGAAACCGATAGCACCGGCGTCACTCTGACGCTGACCTCGGGGCGGGTGCTGCGCGGACGGGTTCTGATCGGGGCTGACGGGCGCGGCTCTGGCACCGCAGAGCGCGCGGGTATCCGGCGCACCGGTTGGGATTACGGGCAGACCGCGCTGGTCTGCGCGATCGAACATGAATTGCCCCATCACGGCATCGCGCATCAGTTTTTCATGCCGCCGGGGCCACTGGCGATTCTGCCGTTGCCGGGCAACCGGTCTTCCATCGTCTGGTCGGAGACGCACGAGAACGCCGCGCGGTTCAACGCCCTGCCGGAGGACGAATATATCGAGATGCTGCGCCCACGCTTCGGCGATTTCCTGGGTAATATTCGGCTGGCCGGCGGGCGGTTCAGCTATCCGCTCAGCCTGAGCATCGCCAACAGTTTCGTCGCCGACCGGCTGGCGCTGATCGGCGATGCGGCGCACGGGATGCACCCGATCGCGGGTCAGGGCCTGAACGCCGGGCTGCGCGATGTGGCCGCACTGGCGCAGGTTCTGTCAGATGCCAGCCATCGCGGCGAAGACATCGCCGCGCAGGACGTGCTGGAGCGTTATCAGCAGTGGCGCCGGTTTGATACCGCGACGCTGGCATTGGCGACAGACCTGACGAACCGTCTGTTTTCCAACGACAATCCGCTTCTGCGCATGGGGCGCGACCTGGGGCTGGGGGCGGTCAACGCGGTTCCGGCATTGCGTCGCGGCCTGATCCGCGAGGCCGCGGGCCTTACGGGCGACCTACCGGAATTGATGCAGGGCTAAAGCCCCGCCGCCGCGCTTAATCCTCCAGCGCACGCGCCTCGTCGATCAGCATCACGGGGATACCGTCACGGATGGGATAGGCAATATGGCCGCTCTTGCTGATCAATTCCTGCCGCGTCGCGTCATATTCCAGACG
>CAZOKA010000245.1:0-4191 GCA_964580265.1 uncultured Rhodobacterales bacterium
GCGGCCGTGCGCAAGGTGAAATCCACAATGTCGCCGTGCCGGCTGGGCGCGGTGAACTGCGCCGATATCTGCGCCGTGGGCACCCCGCCCGTTCCGTGCAGCGCTTCGAACGGGTGGTGCAGGATATCGGCAAAAAACGCCTCGACGCAGTCGTTGAGCATCTCGAAGTAGCGCGGGTAGAAGACGATGCCGGCCGGGTCACAATGCTTGAACATGATTTTCTGGCGAAAGACATAAGGCATTGATCACACCCCAAGATACCGGTCTGTGACCTGTGGGGACAGGTCGGAGATCGCCCCGCTCCAGACCGAGCGGCCCTTGTCGAGGATCACCGCGCTATCGGCGATTGCGCGCAACTCGCGCAGCGATTTGTCGATTACAAGAATGGCCATGCCGGTTTCCTGTTTCAGTCGCCTGATGGAGGCCCATATCTCGTGGCGGATGACCGGGGCGAGGCCTTCGGTTGCCTCGTCGAGGATCAGAAGCCGCGGGTTTGTCATCAGGGCCCGCCCGATGGCAAGCATCTGCTGTTCGCCCCCGGAAAGAGAGTTTGCCATCTGGTCGTGCCGTTCGGCCAGACGCGGGAAGAGGGCGGTGACGGCCTGGAAATCCCATGTTCCGGGCCGCGCGGCGGCGATGAGGTTCTCGTACACGGTCAGGTTCGGAAAACAGCGCCGCCCCTCGGGAACCAGCCCCAGCCCGGCGCGCGCGGCGCGATATGCTGGCACATTTGCCAGATCCTGCCCGTTGAAAAGCACCTTGCCGCCGCGGTTGCGCAACATGCGGCAGATCACCTTGACGGTTGTCGTCTTGCCCATGCCGTTGCGGCCCATCAGCGCCATGACCTGCCCTTCTTCCAGCGAGAGGTGCACATCGAACAGGGCCTGCGAGGGGCCATAAAAGGCCGAGACATGCGAGAGTTTGAGAAGGCTCATGCGTCTTCCTCCTCGCCCAGATAGGCGGTGCGCACATCGCTGTTGGCGCGGATTTCGTCGGCGGTTCCCGTCGCGATGATCTGGCCGTAGACCAGAACGCTGATGCGGTCGGCCAGGTAAAAGACCGCATCCATGTCATGTTCGACCAGAAGGATCGGCGCGCGCTGGCGCAAGGTGCTGAGGAACCCCATGAGGCGGTGCGACCCTTCGGTGCCCAGCCCGGCCATCGGTTCGTCCATCAGGAATACGCGCGGCGACAGGGTCAGGGCGACGGCCACTTCCAATTGGCGCCGTTGGCCGTGGCTCAGCTCGGCGGTGGTGGCGTTCGCGAAATCCTCAAGCCCGACCTGCGCCAGCGCGTCATGCGCCACGTCGAGCAGGGCGCGGTCCTTCATCACGGGCGAGAAGAAGCGAAACGCGCCCCCGCGCCGCCCCAGTGCGCCCAACATGACGTTTTGAAGCACGGTGTATTCCATCGCCAAGGACGAGATCTGGAATGTTCGGCCCAATCCGCGGCGGGCGCGGGCCACCGTGGACTCGGCGGTGATGTTCATGCCGTCAAACCAGATCGTCCCGGCATCCGGGCGCAGCCCGCCCGCGATTTGCTGGATCAAGGTGGATTTGCCAGCGCCGTTTGGCCCGATCAGCGCGTGGATTTCCCCCTCGCACAGATCGAGCGAGACGTCGTTGCTGGCTTTGAGCGCCCCGAAGGACTTGGTGATGCCGCGCAGATCAAGGATAGGGTCAGTCATGGGCAACCTCCCGCCCGACGAGCAGGCCGATCAGCCCGCCACGAGCGAACAGCACCACGATCAGCAACAGCGCGCCAAGATAGATGTGCCAGAACTCCGACAGCCCGCCCAGGATATGTTCCAGCGCGATGAACAATGCCGCGCCAACCACCGGCCCGAACAGCCGCCCGACGCCGCCGAGGATGACGAAGATGATGATTTCACCGCTGGTTTGCCAACTGAACATGGTCGGGCTGACAAACCTGTTCAGATCGGCATAAAGCGCGCCGGACAGGCCCGTGATCGCGCCCGACAGGGTGAACGCCACGAGGTAGAGGCGATAGGGCACAAGACCCACGGCCTGCACGCGTTCGGCGTTTTGCCTTGCACCTGACAGCGCCAACCCGAAGGCGGACCCCGCCAGCCGGGCCACGAAAACCAGCACCACGCACATGAGGCCGAAACACAGGGCAAAATACTGGATCGGGTCCAGCGTGTTCAATCCGGGAAAGCCGTTGCGAACGTAGATCGCAAGGCCATCCTCGCCGCCATAGGCGGGCCAGCTGATCGCGAAATAGTAGAACATCTGTCCGAACGCGAGCGTGATCATGATGAAATAGACGCCCGTCGTGCGCAGGCTGAAGGCGCCGATGACAAGGGCCGACAGCGCCCCGGTCACGATCGCCAGCAACCAGATCACCGGCATTGACTTGGTGCCTTCGACCAGAAACGGCCATTCGAGAAGTGGTGTGTAGCTTTGAGCGTGGCTGGCGAGTATCCCCATCGCATAGCCGCCGATGCCAAAGAAAATGGCGTGTCCCAGGCTCACCAGGCCGCCAAGCCCAAGAGCCAGGTTCAGGCCGATGCCGGCGATGGACAGGATGACGACCTTTGTCGCCAGCGTGATGATGAACGGCTCGTCGCTGGTCCATGCCCACAGCGGCACGATAAGCAGGCCCAGCAGAACCGCGGCGTTCAAAAGAGTTTCGCGGCGCATGTCATTGCCCTCCGAACAGGCCGGTGGGCCGCACGAGCAGGACGCCGGCCATGAGGATGTAGATCGACATCGCCGCCAGTGCCGATCCGACGGACATCGCGGCCGATGCATCCATGAAGGTGGCAAACAGGCGCGGGAGCAGGAAACCGCCGAGCGTGTCAGTCAGCCCCACGAGGATCGCGCCCACCAGCGCCCCCTTGATGGAGCCGATTCCGCCAATGACGATGACGACGAATGCCAGTATCAGCACCGGCTCGCCCATTCCGACCTGCACAGACTGGATCGCGCCAATGAGTGCCCCGGCGAACCCGGCCAGTGCGGCCCCGAGGGCGAAGACCAGCGTGTAGAGCCGGGCGATGTTGACGCCGAGCGCGCCGATCATCTCGCGGTCGCTTTCGCCGGCGCGGATCTGGATGCCGATGCGTGTGCGGGCGATGAGGGCAAACAGACCCGCGGCGACCGCCAGGCCGATCAAAATGATTGTCAGACGGTAACGCGGGTATTCGATTCCGCCGGGCAGGGTTATGGAGCCGGACAGGTAATCGGGCACGTCAAGAAACAGCGGAAACGAGCCGAAGATCCAGCGCGTGCCTTCGGAAAAGATCAAGATCAGGGCGAATGTCGCGAGAACCTGGTCCAGGTGATCGCGGTTGTACAGGCGCCTGATCACCGTGAGTTCCACGATTGCCCCGGCGATTGCGGCGGCAACGAGGCTTGCCGCGAGCGCCAGCACGAAAGAGCCGGTTGCCGCCGCGGTCCCTGCCGCCGCAAATGCCCCGATCATGTAGAGCGAGCCATGCGCGAGATTGATGAGCCCCATGACCCCGAAGATCAGGGTCAATCCGGCAGCCATCAGGAAAAGCATGACCCCGAATTGCAGGCCGTTCAGCACCTGCTCGATAAGTAGGATGATCGACATCTGCCGCCCCTTTACGGGTGGATGTCGGGCCGCGTCCGGGCGCGGCCCGATCCGTGGTTACATGCTGCACTGATCGGCGTAGGCGTCAGCGTGGTCTTCAAGGGCGGTGCCGATGATCTTGTTGGTGTAGATGTCACCTTCCTTGATCACTTCGCGCACATAGATGTCCTGCACGGGATGATTGTTCGGGCCAAACGCGAAGTCGCCGCGCACGGATGCGAAATCAGCCGCCTTGAGCGCGGCGCGGAAGGCTTCGGTGTCCGAGACATCAGCCTTGTCCATCGCGCTCATCAGCAGGTTGGCGGTGTCGAACCCCTGGCTGGCATAGAGCGAGGGCAGGCGGCCGTATTCCTCCTGGAAGGAGGCGACAAAGGCAGTGTTCGCGGCGTTGTCGATATCCTTGTTCCACTGCGACGTGTTCCTGACCCCTAGCGCGGCCTCGCCGACAGCTTGCAGGATGCCCTGATCAAAGCTGAAGGCAGGGCCGACCACGGGGATGTCCAGGCCGCTGTCGGCGTATTGCTTGAGGAAGGAGATCCCCATGCCGCCGGGCAGGAAGAAATAGACGCTGTCGGCGCCGCTGGCGCGGATTTGCGCGATTTCGCTGGC
>CAZOKA010000246.1:0-4134 GCA_964580265.1 uncultured Rhodobacterales bacterium
GCCACTACTGAAGATCAAGCTGGGCACGCCGGACGACATGCCGCGACTGGAGGCGGTGCGCGAGGGCGCCCCCGCGGCGCGGATCATCATCGACGCCAACGAGGGCTGGAGCGCGGATATCTATGCCGACCTGGCGCCGCATCTGCAACGGCTGGGCGTGGCGCTTGTCGAGCAGCCCCTGCCGGCGGGCGATGACGAGGCGCTGCGCGGCATGGCGCGCCCGGTGCCGGTATGCGCCGACGAGAGCTGCCATGACCGGGACAGCCTGCCGAGGTTGGCCGGCAAGTATGACGTGGTCAATATCAAGCTGGACAAGACCGGCGGGCTGACCGAGGCGCTGGCGCTGCGCCAGGAGGCTACGCGGCAGGGCTATCGCATCATGGTGGGCTGCATGGTTGGCAGTTCGCTGGCGATGGCGCCGGCGGTTCTGGTGGCGCAGGGCGCGATGGTGACGGACCTTGACGGGCCGCTTCTGTTGGCCGAAGACCGCGATCAGCATTTGCAATACGATGCCGCCGGCGTGCACCCGCCCGCGGCGAGCCTCTGGGGATAGGAGAGCACCCATGCGCACAGTTTACGTCAACGGCGAGTATATGCCCGAAACGCAGGCCACCGTCTCGATCTTTGATCGCGGGTTCCTGATGGCCGACGGGGTTTACGAGGTGACCAGCGTGCTGGATGGCAAGCTGATCGATTTCGACGGCCACGCCGCGCGGCTGGAGCGGTCGCTGACCGAGCTGGACATGCCGGCGCTGCCGATCTCGATGGCGGAGCTGCTGGAGGTGCACCGCGAACTGGTGCGGCGCAACGATCTGACCGACGGGATGATCTACCTGCAGGTGACGCGCGGTGCGCCGGGCGACAGGGATTTCGTGTTCCCCGATCCCGAGGCGACGGCGCCGACGATGGTGCTGTTCACGCAGTCCAAGCCGGGCCTGGCCGATAGCGCGCAGGGGCGCGACGGCATCAAGGTGATCAGCATCGACGATCTGCGCTGGGGCCGCAGGGATATCAAGACGGTGCAATTGCTCTACCCGTCGATGGGCAAGATGATGGCGCTGCGCGCCGGGGCCGATGACGCCTGGATGGTCGAGGATGGCCACGTCACCGAGGGCACCAGCAACAACGCCTACATCGTCAAGGACGGGCGGATCATCACCCGGCACCTGAGCAACGACATCCTGCACGGGATCACCCGCGCGGCGGTGCTGCGATTCGCGCGCGAGGCGCAGATGGAGGTCGAGGAGCGCGCCTTCACCATCGACGAGGCCAAGCAGGCCGACGAGGCGTTCATCACCTCGGCCAGCGCCTTTGTCACGCCGGTGATCGACCTGGACGGCGCGCCGATCGGCACGGGAAAGCCGGGGCCGGTGGCACCGCGCCTGCGCGAGATCTACCTAGAAGAGGTGCGCAAGGCGGCGATCTGAGGTTGCTGCCGGCGCAATGCAGGGCGTTTCAGGCGCCTCGCCGCAAGGCGATGGGGGCAGCGCCCCCCGCGTCGCCCGCCGGTCAAGGGGTGTTCATCCTGTCGGCCTTCTTGCGGATCAGCACGGTGCGCAGGTCGTGCATTGCCATCAGCAGGGCGTCGGTGACATCCTCAAGCTGTGCGTCGGTGGCGCGGGACTGGGCCCAGTGGGCGGTCATGTTGAGGTAATCGACCGCGCGGTGAATGTCGTCCATCTCGCGCTCGGCCAGCAGCAGGCGGCGGTCCTCCATCCAGCCCTGGATCGCGGTCAGGTCGGCGTCTGAAAGCTGCCGGTCGCCGTGCGGCTTGATATCGCCGTTGCGGATGTTGACCACCGCGATCTGGTCCATCTCGATGCGGCGCTGGCGGTTCTCGCTGTCGACGCGAAACACGAAGGCGCCGTTTTCGCGCACCCGGAAGAAGTAGTCAGGCAGTTCGGCGCTCATCCCCGTCTCCTCAGTTCAGGCGCGCGCAGAAGGCCGCGATGCGGGTGCAGGCCTGTCGGAGCGCATCATCCGAGGCAGCGTAGCTGATCCGGAAATGCGGTGAAAGGCCGAAGGCCGCGCCGAACACGACCGCGACGCCGCTGTCTTCCAGCAGGGCGGTGGCGAAGGCCTCGTCGCTGTCGATCACCTGGCCTTGCGGGGTCTTGCGCCCGATCAGGCCGTGGATGGACGGGTAGACGTAGAACGCGCCCTCGGGGCGGGGACAGGTGATGCCGGGGATGGCGTTCAAGGCATCGACCACCAAATCGCGGCGGCGCTGGAAGATGGCGACCCCTTCGGCGATCACGTCCTGCGGGCCGCTCAGCGCCTCGAGCGCGGCGTGTTGGCTGATCGAGCAGGGGTTGGAGGTGGATTGCGACTGTATCTTGCGCATGGCGCCAATCAGGGCCTCGGGGCCGGCGGCATAGCCGATGCGCCAGCCGGTCATCGCGTAGGCCTTGGACACGCCGTTGACGGTGAGGGTGCGGTCATACAGCGCCGGTTCCACCTGTGCCGGGGTGCAGAAGCGGAAGCCGGAATAGGCGATGTGTTCGTACATGTCGTCGGTCATCACGTGCACATGCGGATGCCGCAGCAGCACGTCGGTCAGCGCGCGCAGCTCGGAATGGCCATACCCCGCGCCGGTGGGGTTGGAGGGCGAGTTGAACAGCACCCACTTGGTGCGCGGGGTGATCGCCGCCTCCAGCGCCTCGGGCCTGAGTTTGAACCCGGTCTCCAGCCCGGCCTCGACGATCACGGGGGTGCCGCCGGCCAGCGCGACCATGTCGGGGTAGCTGACCCAGTAGGGGGCAGGGATGATCACCTCGTCGCCTGGGTTCAGCGTGGCCATCAGCGCGTTATAGAGCACCTGCTTGCCGCCGGTGCCGACGCTGACCTGTCGGGGGGTGTAAGTCAGCCCGTTGTCGCGGGCGAACTTGGCGCAAATCGCCTCTTTCAACTCGGGGATGCCATCGACGGCTGTATAGCGGGTGTGCCCGGCCTCGATCGCGCGGATGCCGGCGGCGCGGATATGCGCGGGGGTGTCGAAATCGGGCTCGCCCGCGCTGAGGCCGATGATGTCGCGCCCGGCGGCGCGCAGCTCCATGGCCTTGGTGGTGATGGCGATGGTCGGTGACGGTTTTACGCGCGAGAGTGTCTTGGACAGGAAAGTCATTTCAGCGGCCCCGGGGTTTGTATTCCGTTGTCCGAAGGCTTAGGCTTCGGCGGTAACGCGATCAAGCCTGATCGCCGAAAACGGAGAAACATGGTGTCAGATACAGGAACCGACTGGTACGGGGCCGAGACGGCCACATTCGGCGACCGCGTGGCGGCCGCACGCGAAGCGGCGGGCATGACGCAAAAGCAGTTGGCCAAGCGGCTGGGTGTGAAGCTGCCGACGGTGCGGGGCTGGGAAGAAGACCTGTCAGAGCCGCGCGCGAACAAGCTGTCGATGATGGCAGGGTTGCTCAACGTGTCGATCGTCTGGTTGCTGACAGGCGAGGGCGAGGGCGGTTTGCCCGGCCCCGAGGAAGAGGAAGACCTGTCGCCCGATATCAATGCGCTGCTTGTGGAATTGCGCGACGTGAAGGCACAGATGAGCACCTCGGTCGATCGCCTGGCCCGACTGGAAAAGAGGCTGCGCGCGAGGCTCAAGGGTGAGTGACGCGGCACGGGACGATGTAGCGGGTGAGCCGCGCGAGACGCGGCTCAAGCGGTTGAAGATGCGATCGATGCGGCGCGGCATCAAGGAGATGGACATCATCCTGGCGCGCTTTGCCGACGAGGCGCTGGGCGTGATGGACGCGCGGGCGCTGGACGATTACGAGGCGCTGTTGGCGCAGAACGACCAGGATCTGTATCAATGGGTGACCGGGCAGGCCGCGCCGCCTGCCGAACTGGACGCGATCGTGGGCGAAATCCGCGCTTCCGTCGATGCGGGCGCCTGAACCGGCATAATTTGCCATGCCGTTTAACGGATTTTTCGGTATTTGCCGACATCCTCTGTCCCAGGCTGCAACGGACGGAGGTCTCAATGAGTATGCACAGCACAGTTCCCCGGCAGGAAAGCGCCGGGTTCATGACCGGATACCTGGAGGCGCTGGCGCTGGTCGAGCGATTGCACCGGCTGCTACTGGATGTCATCAAGGATGAATTCGAACGCATCGGGGTTCTGGACATCAACGC
>CAZOKA010000247.1:0-4118 GCA_964580265.1 uncultured Rhodobacterales bacterium
GCAAGGCCCCGATGGCCAGCCCGTGGGCGCGCTCGGGGTCGATGCAGCGCAGGGCAGCGCTGCCGATCCTGTCCAGCACGCTCATTCCATGCCCTCGGGAAAGGAGTGCGTGCCGTTCACGAGCGGCAGCGGCGCGGACCATGCCACCTCGGACAGGGTCATCCGGCGGTAGAGATGCGGAAACAGATCGCCGCCGCGTGACGGCTCCCATGCCAATTCGGGGCCAAGGCGCTCGGCATTGAACGCGGCGAGTGTCAGATCATCCGCGCCGGCAAAATGCTTGGCTGCGGTTTCAGGCGCCTGCGGGGCGGTGGACAGGTGGATGAACCCGTCCTGCAGGTCTATCGGAGCGCCCTCGGTGACGCCTTCGAGTTGGAACTGTGCCCATTCAGCGGCGCGGAATATCTTGTAGATCAACATGCAATCCCAATGCCCCCGGCGCGTGTGGCGGTCAAGGGGTCAGGGGCTGAGGGTTGCATCGAAGGACAGAGCCGTGCGCCCTTCTGCGGTGTTTGGTGCAACGCTGATCGTGGCGTTTTCGATCCCCGGACCCGAGAACTGAATCTGCTGGCTTTCCAGTTCCGTCGTCGAAGTTTCGATCTGAAACCCTTCGCTTTCGAGGGCCTCGCGCCAGCGTTTCAGCAATTCGCTCGAATCTTCCTCGGTCGATATCCGGAATACGCGGATCGAGCTTCCTATCGCACGGTCCGTGACCACTTCGGTATCGTCTGGCATTTCCAGAACTTCGGGAATCCAGTCCTGCAGCTTGATCTCATCGCCGGCGTGCGCCGGGAGCGTGAGCATGAGCACGGCCGCGGCGACCGGTAGAAGGTTGGCAAACATGGTGTGTCCTTCGGTTGGCTTTGTTGAAACGCTAGTGTTCCGTGCTCCTTAATTCAAGCGGGCGGGCGCAAGGTAGCGATACGTCGCCCAATCCTTGCACGGCAGTCTGTATTTGCTCTTGTCATCGGGCCTAGGCGGGCCGTATAGAGGGCGCGCGCGGGTGTAGCTCAATGGTAGAGCAGAAGCCTTCCAAGCTTACGACGTGGGTTCGATTCCCATCACCCGCTCCACCACCTCCCTGATATATACTGCGACCGATGGCGATGTGGCTAGACACGCCAGTTCAGCAATCGACGCTCGGCCCAGGCGATGCCCGAGCTGGTCAGCACCCCGAGCGCGGACAGAATCACCACCCCGGCGAACAGGCGCTCAAGATCATAGAGCGAGCCGGCCTCGAGGATGTATGCGCCGATGCCGTATTGCGCGCCCAGCATTTCGGCGGCGACCAGCAGGATGATCCCGATCGCGATGCTGACGCGCAGCCCCGACAGGATGCCGGGCAGGGCGCCGGGCAGGACGATCTTGCGCACGATGGACCACCACGACAGGCTGAAGCTCTGGCCCATGCGGATCAGGGTGCGATCCACGTTATCGACCGCGCCGTAGGTGGAGACCACGGTGGGGGTGAAGGTGCCGAGGGCGATCAGGGCGTATTTGCTGCCCTCGTCGATGCCGAACCAGATCACGAATAGCGGCAGCAGCGCGATCTTGGGGATCGGGAAGAGCGCCGCGACAAGGGGCACCAACCCGGCGCGGATCAGGCTGAACAGCCCGATCAGCACGCCCACGGCGATGCCCGCGCTGACGCCCATGGCCGCGCCTATGATCAGGCGCGACAGCGAGGGCAAAAGGTGCGCCCACAGCAGGCCGGTTTGCCACAGGTCGCCGAACGTGGTCAGCACGTCGGAGGGGCGCGGCAGGGTCAGGTTGGAGATCCAGCCGGCGCGGGTGCCCCATTCTATGACGGCGATCAGGATCACGAAGGTCGCGATGCCGACGCCGCGGATATGGACCGGGCGGAAGCCGCCGCCGCGGTAGGGGACGGGACGGGGGGCGTGATCAGACATCGGCCAGCTCCGCGTCGGCGGCGGCGGCCTCGTCCCGCATGACTTGCCACAGGCGGGCCTGATGGGCCTCGAGAACTGGGTCACCGAGGCGACGCTCGGCCAGGGGGGTGTCGATCTCAACGACCTCCTGGATGGTGCCGGGGCGGCGGGAGAGGACCACGATCCGGTGGCCCAGGCGGACCGCTTCGGCGAGGTTATGGGTGACGTAGACGGCGGTGAAGGGGGCGCGTTCCCACAGTGAAATAAGGTCATCCATCAGCAATTCGCGGGTCTGGCTGTCGAGGGCCGACAGGGGCTCGTCCATCAGCATGACCGCCGGGGTGACGGCCAGGGCGCGGGCGATGGCGACGCGCTGTTTCATGCCGCCCGAGAGCTGTTTGGGCAGGGCATCGCGGAAATCTGTCAGGCGGGTGCGGGCCAGGACATCGTCGATGATTGCGCGTGTTTCACTGTGGGACAGTTTCCTATCCTCCAGAGCTAATTGGATATTTCCGGTCACGCTGCGCCAGGGGAGCAGGGCAAAATCCTGAAAGATGTAGGTCAGCGGATTGAGGCAGCCGGGGGGCAGGGGGCCCTGTTGCAGGACCGCGCCGCGGTCTGGCGCCTCGAGCCCGCCGAGGAACCGCAGCAGGGTGGACTTGCCGCAGCCGGAGGGCCCGACGATGCAGACGATCTGCCCCTCGGGGATCGTCAGGTTGATATCCGAGAGCACCTCGACATCGCCGTAGCGATGCGAGACGGCATCGAGCCTCAGTTCCATTTCAAGGGGCCTTTCGGGTGGTTGGGCGGAACCGCCGACTTGTACGGGTTGTACGGGTCGTACGGCGGTTCCGTCTGATTGTCATGGCGTTACATGGTTTCCACGTAGGATGCATCGACAAGCGTATCCATCGTGACCGATGGCTTTACCAGATCTTCGGATTTGAACCAGTCGAGCTGATCCTGCACCGAGGTGGTGTTGAGCGCCGCGCCGGCGTTGATGCGCATGGCGCCGTTGCGGATGGATGGGGCGGCCTTCTCGAAGGGCCGGTCGGTGTAGACGTATTTGTGGATCAGGCGCACCATGTCCTCGGCCGCGTCATCGCCCGCGGTCTTGTCCACGAGGGCGGCGTTGAAATCATCCGCGCCGCGCGCGAAGGCGGACAGGAACGCCTCGGTCTTGGCGCGCTCGTTCGCGGCGTTTTCGGCCGAGGTGAACACGGTCGTGACCTGGTAGTCGGGCAGGTAATCGGCGACATCGCCGATGATCTGCACCGCGCCGCCACCGGCGAGCGCCTTGGCGATATGCGGCACGATCGACCATGCATCGACCTGCCCGGATTTCATCGCGCCGATGATCGCGCCGACCTTTTGCAATGGCACGAACTGCATGTCGGCGCCTTCGGCGGCGGCGATTTTCGATCCCATGTAGTGGAACGACGAGCCTGCCTGCGTCATGGCAAAGCGTTTGCCATCCAGCATTTCGGGGCTGGTCAGGCCTGCGTCGAAGGCGGCGTTGGAGGCCAGGATTTTCTGGCCGTCGATGCCGGGCTCTTCGCTCAGGGCGCCGCCGATCACCTTGGCCGCGCCTTTTTCCGCCAGGCTGATGAGGCCGCCGGAGATCGCGGTGACGGCGTAATCGGCATCGCCCGAGGCGATGGCGACGGCCATCGGCTGTGCGGCCTGGAAGAACTTGAATTCGACGTCGAGGCCGGCGTCCTTGAAATAGCCGCGCTCGAACGCGACGAAAGAGGCGGCGTGGCTGGTGAAGCGCAGCGCGCCGACGGTCATCTTGGTGTTGGCCAGTGCCGGGCTGCCGAGAAGCGGCAGGGTCGCGGCCCCGCCCAGAAGGCCCATGGCCCCGCGGCGTGTGAGTGTTGTCATTGGTCTGTCCTCCCCTGAAACGTCAGCGGCTTGAGGTGCCGCGCAACCCTGACCGCCAGCGATGCGCGGACGGTGCCGGGGGAGTTTGCGATTCAATGGCAGGGGAAATCAACCCGTATTGGGCGGCGGCGCGGGGGAAATGTTTGGGGGTTGGCGTTGAAAGGGAATTTCGCGGCGACACAGCGCAAGCCGGGCGCGCGCCAGCCCGTGGGGTGGCGCTGCAACGGTTTGGCAGTGCGCTTTATCCCGCCGCATACCTTCAACGGATCAGTGGCAGTGCACCCTTGCCAAAGCGCCAGCCCGCCGGGACGGGCAGGCGCGCCCGGCGCCTGTCGGCGCTATTCG
>CAZOKA010000248.1:0-4108 GCA_964580265.1 uncultured Rhodobacterales bacterium
TTGCGACGAATACCGATGCCAATGTGGTGTTGGGCCGTCTGGGCACATCGCTTGCGGGGGGCAAGATCACGCTTGATCCCGCGTTGGCCGAAGAAGCAGTGCGCACCACCGTGGCAGAGCCGTTCAACATGGAACTGCACGAGGCGGCCGAGGCGATCGTCCGTGTGGCCAATGCCAACATGGCCAACGCCGTGCGACTTTTGTCGATCTCGCGCGGGTATGATCCGCGGGACTTCGCGCTCTGCGCTTTTGGCGGGGCGGGTGCGCTGCATGGTGCGGCCGTTGCGCGCGAGCTGTCGATCCCGACGGTGATCGTGCCCCCCAATCCCGGCGTGACATCGGCGCTGGGCTGTCTTCTGGTCGATATCCAGCATGATTTCTCCGACAGTTTCATGCGGGCGGCGAAGGGCACCGATCCGGCCGACCTCGAATCCGCATTCCAGCGGATCGAGGACGAGGCGCGCGCCCAGCTCACCCGCGAGGGTGTGGAGGAAAAGGACATGATGCTGCAACGCACGGTCGAGATGATGTACCAGGGGCAGTGGCGTTCGCTCGAAGTGTCGGCGCCCTCGAAGGTCACCGACATGGATGATCTGATCGAGGCATTCCACGAAGAGCACGCGCGCGAATACAGCTATTCACGCAAGGATGCGCCGGTGTCTCTTTTCCGGGCCGCGGTAAAGGCTATCGGGATCGTGCCCAAGGCCGAGCCGGCCAAGAGCGAGGTGAATAGCTACACGCCCAGCCCCGACAGGCACCGCAGCGTGTGGTTCGATGGCGAGGCGCATGAAGCCGCGATCTATGACCGCGAGAAGCTGACCGCGGGCGCCACCTTCAACGGGCCGGCCATCGTCGAGCAGTTCGATTCGACCACCGTGGTCCCGCCCGCCATGAAGGCCGAGGTGGACGCCTACATGAACATCCTCATTCACACGAAGGTATGACCCATGACACTGACTACCAATGAGCAACTCGACCCGGTGACCTTCGAGGTTCTGAAAAATTCCTTCATCACGGCGGTCGATCAGATGGCGGAACAGATGCTGCGCACCTGTTATTCCTTCGTGATCTATAACCGTGACTTTTCCAACGGGCTGCACGATGCCGAGGGCAATTCCGTCGCGCAGGGCAACCAGGATATCGCCGTGCATGTCGGCACCCTGCATTTCACCTGCAAGGACGTGATCCGCGTCTTCGGGGACGAGATGATGCCCGGCGACGTCTACGCGATCAACGATCCCTACGCGGGCGGCACCCATTTCAGCGATGTGCGCCTGGTGCGGCCGATCTTCGACGGTGACACCTTGATCGGTTTCTCCCAGTCCAACGGGCACTGGTCCGACCTGGGCGGCTCGGTGCCCGGATCGTTCGACGTCAGCGCCCGCGACATGTTCCGCGAGGCGGTGCGCATCACGCCGGTGCGATTGTTCCGCGCCGGGGAGTTCTGCCACGATGTCGCGGGGATGATCGCCGCCAATACGCGTGACCCCGCCTCGATCATCGGCGACATTCATTCCCAGGCGCAGGCAACCCAGGTGTCCGAACGCGAAGTTCTGCGGTTGGTGGAAAAATATGGCCGCGACCAGGTGCTCAGGGGTATGAACGAAGTGCAGGATTACGTGGAGCGCGCCGTGCGCCAGCGTATCGCAGCCCTTCCCGATGGCACTTGGGAAACGGTGGATTACATCGACCGCGACCCCGGCCAGGGCGAGGGAATGATCCCCATCCACATCAAGATGACGATCAAGGGCGACCGCATTCATTACGATTTCACCGGCAGCCATGCCACCATCGCCTCGATCTACAACTCCGCGCCCGGCGCGACGTTTTCGGCCGTGGTGGCGGGGATGAAGACCTTCTTCCCCGACCTGCCATTGAATAGCGGCTTCTACCGGATGATCGACATCTCGGCGCCTGAAAACAGTGTTGTCAGCGCCCAATGGCCGGTGGCGGTGACCGGGTTTCTGATGCCATTCGAGAAGATCATGAACGCCATCTTCGAAATGTGGTCGAAGATCATGCCGGAACGGGCAATCGCCTGCGCCTTCAACCTTGAATATCTTCTGGCGGGTGGCCGTGACCTGCGCACGCCCGACAAGCCGATGTTCATGTTCTACGAATGGTTGCCTGGCGGCTGGGGTGGGCGCAACGGCAAGGATGGCTCGGACGTGACTACCGCCTGTTTCGGCACCGGCCTGATGTCGCAGCCGAACGAGGGTAACGAGCGCGTCAATCCGACCCGCACGACCGAGTTCCAGATCCTGCGCGACAGCGCCGGGCCGGGCAAGTGGCGCGGCGGCACGGGTGCGCAGAAGACCTCGATCCTGCTCGACAGCGAGGATGCCGTGATGTCCTATATCTGCGACCGCGAACGCGCCGTGGTATGGGGAGTGGAGGGTGGCCTGCCCTCGATGCCGCACGGGCTTACGATTACGCGCAGCGGCGAAAACGAGCCGAAGTGGCTTGGTTCGGTGTTCTCGGACTACCCGGTCTATACTGGCGACGAATTCGCAAGGCCGACCGCGGGCGGCGGTGGCTTCGGCGATCCGCTTGATCGCGATCCCGAACAGGTGCGTGAGGATGTGATCGACGATTACGTCTCGATCGAGCGCGCGGCGCGGGATTATGGCGTGGTCCTTCGCGAGATCGATGCCGATGTTTGCGCGTATGAAATCGACATGACGGCGACGCAGGAGCTGCGCGCGAAAATCCGCGCCGAACGCCGTGAGTGGGCCCGTATGGACCCGCAGAAGGTGGCCGGGCTTTACCAGGCAGGCGAGATTGACATGCTCGACGCGGTGCGCCGATACGCGGTGATCCTTGAGTGGGAGACGGGTGAGTTGTTGCCCAGGACGACGGAACAATTTCGCGAAACCTTCGAGCGCCGGAGTGTGTCGCATTGGACCTGAAATCCGCCCATGCGGGCTGATATGCTCAGAACGTGGCCGGGCACCTCGCCGAGCCATCACAACGTCATCGCGCGCCGGATCATCAAGGCGCGCGATGACCCCGGCAGGCCGGCAATGCCGCCGCACCACCGACATGGCATCGCCCCGAATGTTCACACATCCTGAGCGATCACCAAACAGCACCGATACCATGTAATTCGCACTGGCGACCCCGGCAGGATTCGAACCTGCAACCTGCCCCTTAGGAGGGGGCTGCTCTATCCAGTTGAGCCACGGGGCCACACCGGGGTCTTTAGCGGCTGCACGCCGCTTGAACAAGGTCGGTAGTTCACGCTAGCATCTGTCCTGACGCATTTTCAGGACGAATTGCCGTGACAGCACACCCGCCCCGCCCGTTGACCCTGCGCGATGTATCCGAGGCGTCGGGGGTATCGGAGATGACCGTCAGCCGCGTGTTGCGCGGCAAGGGCGATGTGTCACCCGCCACGCGCGAACGGGTTCTGGCGGCGGCCAAGGCGCTGGGCTACGTGCCCAACAAGATCGCCGGCGCGCTGGCCAGCCAGCGGGTGAACCTGGTGGCGGTGATCATCCCGTCGATGTCCAACATGGTGTTCCCCGAGGTGATGACCGGCATCAGCAAGGTGCTTGAGGATACCGACCTGCAGCCGGTGGTGGGGATCACCGACTACCTGCCGGAAAAAGAGGAAAAGGTACTCTACGAGATGCTGTCGTGGCGGCCCTCTGGCGTGATCATCGCGGGGCTGGAGCATTCCGATGCCTCGCGCGCGATGCTGCGCGCGGCCGGTATTCCGGTGGTCGAGATCATGGATGTCGATGGCCACCCCGTTGACGCGATGGTGGGTATCTCGCACCGCCGCGCGGGGCGCGAGATGGGACAGGCGATCCTGAAGGCGAGGTATGAAAAGATAGGGTTCCTGGGCACCAAGATGCCGCTGGATCACCGCGCGCGCAAACGGTTCGAGGGGTTCACGCAGGCGCTGGCCAAGGGTGGCATCGAGATCGCCGATCAGGAATTCTACTCGGGCGGCTCGGCGCTGGCCAAGGGACGCGAGATGACCCAGGCAATTCTGGAACGCACGCCAGATCTTGATTTTCTTTATTATTCCAATGACATGATCGGGGCGGGCGGTTTGCTGTACCTGATAGAGCAGGGCTATGATATTCCCGCGCAGATCGGG
>CAZOKA010000249.1:0-4098 GCA_964580265.1 uncultured Rhodobacterales bacterium
TGATCACCACGCCGCGCATCGCGGTGGCGGTGATCTGCGCGATGGTGTCCTATGCCCTGATGAACCTCGTGATGACCTCGACACCGCTGGCGGTGGTCGGCTGCGGCTTTGACGAGGGAACAGCGGCGGACGTGGTCACCGCGCATGTCCTGGCAATGTATATCCCCTCGTTCTTCACCGGGCACCTGATCTCCCGCTTCGGCGTGGAAAAGATCGTGGCGACAGGCCTCGTGATCCTGGCCGGGGCCGGGGCGGTGGCGCTGCAGGGGGTCGATCTTGAGAACTTCTTCATCGCGTTGATCCTGCTCGGGTTTGGTTGGAACTTCGGCTTTATCGGCGCGACCACGATGCTGGCCGGCGCGCATGAGCCGCACGAGCGCGGGCGCATGCAGGGGCTGAACGACCTGCTGGTGTTCGGCGGCGTCACGGTTGCCTCGCTGGCATCGGGCGGGTTGATGAACTGCTCGGGCGGCACGGCGCAGGTTGGCTGGACTTCCGTCAACCTGGCGATGGCCCCGTTCCTGATGCTGGCGGGCGGCGCGTTGATCTGGCTGGCCTTCCGGCCCAAGGACGCCTGAGCCGCCGCTACCACCGCCCCGTCGCGGCGCGCAGCATCAGCGCGGCGCGCTTGCCCACGCCCGACGGCTCGACCCGTGCGCCGGCCACGCGCCCCGGCTTTGCCGCCGCGCGCCGCAGGATCGGGCCAGCCTGCCACGCCGCATAGAGCACCGGCGCCGCCGCGCGCGGCACCGCGTCCCGGCTTGCCCGTGCCGCCCTGAGCCGGCGCAACCCGTCGCGGGCCAGATCGCGCACCGCCTCGCCGCGCCCATCGGGCAACGGCTTGCGCCCTGCGGCCTCCAGCGCGGGGATCGCGCGAAACCAGTTGGCCAGTCCGGCGGCATAGCCCACCTGCCCGATGACCTCGGCGGCGCGCGCATCCACCGGCGCGGCGGCCCGTGCCGCGACCAGCATCAAGTGCCCGGAGGTGCGCGTGATATACTCCTCGAAATGTGCCGCGTCCTCGAACGGATCGCGGTAGATGTCCCAGCGGCGCGCGGCCACCAACTCATCCAGCATCTCGGCTCCGGTAGAATCCAGCAGCCCGGACAGGGGCGTCGCCACCTCGTGCGGGCGCGGCGTGCGGCCCTGCCCGATCTCGTCCAGAACGTCGCGCCACCATTGCAGGCGCATCTCGGCGATCATCGGCTCTTGCGTAACCCATGGGGCGCGGGACACCTCGACGTTGAACGCGTAGATCGGGAAGAGGATCGCACGCAATTCAGGCGGCGCAGCCATCACCGCCAGCAGGCGATCGGGATCGGCGCGCGCCACCAGATCGGCGCAGGCGGTCAGCGCGTCAGAGGGCACCGAGAGCCTCCCGTATCAGCGTTTCGGTCTGCGGCGCATCGACCACGCCAAGATGCCCCACGCCCGGCAGGACATGGTAGCGCCCCTTGCCTGTCACGCCAGACATCAGCGGCTCATACTCATCGGCGCGGAAGCTCTCATCATCCGCCCCCGCGATCAGCAGGAAAGGCGGCAGCGCCGCGATATCGGCCTTGTAGTCGCGGCGCGGCGCGTAGGACTTGTTCAACCGCCAGCTATAGGCGGTGGTCGCGGTGTGCCCAAGCGGGCCATCAAGCACCGCCTCGGGCATGGCGAACCGAATCGCCGCCAGGTGATCCAGCGCGTGAATACCCACCATGTTCAGCATCGACAGCCCGATGATCCGCCGCGTCAGCGGACGCGCCCACCCGCCCGCGTTCTCGCGTGTCGTGGGCGCGTCATGCTTCAGGAAGGGCGCCAGCAGGATCGCGGCGTCGATCAGCCCGCCATGCCGTCCGCCCGCGAACCGCACCACCAGCCCGCCGCCTGACGAGTGGCCCAGCATCACCACCTTGCGCCCCGGTGCAACGTCGCCGATGGCGCTCGCCAGGTCATCCTCAAGCTGGCCGATGTAATCCACGTCGCCCCGGCGCACCGGATCGGCGCCGTGCCCGCGCAACGTCACCGCGCGCAGCTCGGCCACGTCGCGCAAGGCCCAGGCCAGCCGGTCGAACTGCTGCCCGTGCCAGCCCGAGCCATGAACCATCACCACCAGCGGCTTGTCGCGCACAGCGCCCCTGGCCACCACCGTCACCGGGTGCGCCACGCCGTCGGGCGTGGTGTAGCTGTCGCGCGTGAACGCAGCATCCGAAACCGGCGCCTCGAAGCCGTCGGCAAGCAGGCCCGAGAAATCGGGCCCCTTCGCCTGCGGCAGCGGCCCGGGGCGTTGCGACAGGATCAGCCCAAGCGCGATGCCAAGGTAGATGACTGCCGGTATTACAATTATTTTCAATAAGTTAAAAAGCATAATTGAACCTATAGTTAAAGACATGCCTCCCCGGTGGCCGGCGCCCGTGGCTATTGCGCCGGTGTCGCCCGGGCCTGCGACGCCCCCCGCTCGCGCAGCAGCTTCCAGTTGATCGCGTCCAGCAGCGCCTCGAAGCTGGCATCGACGATGTTGGGGCTGACCCCCACCGTGGACCAGCGCCGGCCCTGCCCGTCTTCGCTGTCGATGACGACGCGGGTCACGGCCTCGGTTCCGCCCTGGGTTATCCGCACCTTGAAATCCACCAGTCGCATGTCGTCGATCGCGCCCTGGTAGCGGCCCAGATCCTTGGCCAGCGCCTTGGCCAGCGCATTGACGGGGCCACGATCGCTGCCGGCCTCGTCCATCGACTCGCTGACCGACAGCTTCTTGACGCCGTCCACCTTCACCACCACGACCGCCTCGGACAGGCTCACCATGCGGTCATACTTGTTCTTGCGCCGCTCGACCGTGACCTTGTAGCGCTTCACCTCGAAAAATCGCGGCCTCTGGCCCAGCTCATCACGCGCCAGCATCTCGAAGCTGGCCTGCGCCGTGTCGTAGGAATACCCCTCGTCCTCGCGCGCCTTGATCCGCTCCAGTATCCGGCCCAGTGCCGGGTCGCCGGGGGTCACCTCGATCCCGGCCTCGGCCAAACGGCGGCGCAGGTTGGACTGCCCCGCCTGGTTCGACATCGGGATGATCCGCTCGTTTCCCACGGCCTCGGGGGGGATGTGCTCGTAGGTGTCGGGGGCCTTGAGGATCGCGCTGGCATGCAGCCCGGCCTTGTGGGCAAAGGCCGACCCGCCGACATAGGCCGCCTGCCGCATCGGCACCCGGTTGAGAATGTCGTCAAGCCGCCGGCTGCTGCGGGTCAGCCGGGCCAGCGCCTCGCGGCTGACCCCGGTCTGGTAGCGGCTGGCATAGGGCTCCTTCAGCAGCAGCGTCGGGATCAGCGCCGTCAGGTTGGCGTTGCCACAACGCTCGCCCAGCCCGTTGAGGGTGCCCTGCACCTGCCGCGCGCCGGCATCAATAGCGGCCAGCGATCCGGCAACGGCGGTTTCGGTGTCGTTGTGGGTGTGGATGCCCAGCCGCTCGCCGGGGATGCCGGCGGCGATCACCTCGGCGACGATGCGGCCCACCTTGGCCGGCAGGGTGCCGCCGTTGGTGTCGCACAGCACGATCCAGCGCGCCCCCGCCTCGTAGGCGGCCATCAGGCAGGCCAGCGCATAGTCGCGGTTGGCGCTCCATCCGTCGAAGAAATGCTCGGCGTCGAACAGGGCCTCGCGGCCCGAGGCGACCATGTGGGCGACCGATTGCGCGATCGCCTCGACGTTCTCTTCCAGGGTGATGCCGAGGGCCGCCTCGACGTGGTAATCATGGGTTTTCCCAACCAGGCAGACCGAGGCGGTGCCGGCGTTCATCACCGCCGCCAGCACGTCGTCATTGGCGGCGGATCGGCCCGCCCGCTTGGTCATCCCGAAGGCGGTCAAGCACGCGCGCGTGCGCGGCGCGGCGTCGAAAAAGGCGCTGTCGGTGGGGTTGGCGCCGGGCCAGCCGCCCTCGATGTAATCGACGCCCAGCTCGTCCAGAAGGCCGGCGATCTCGACCTTCTCGGCGGTGGAAAACTGCACCCCTTGCGTCTGCTGTCCGTCGCGCAAGGTGGTGTCGTAGAGGTAGAGACGTTCCTTAGCCATGACGCGGCTCCCCCGGCCCCAGTTCCCCCCGCGCGGAATCAAGGCGCTTTC
>CAZOKA010000250.1:0-4074 GCA_964580265.1 uncultured Rhodobacterales bacterium
GCCGCGAACAACAGCCCCGCACCGCCCCCCGTGATCGCCCCGCGCGCGGCGGCGACCACCGGGCATGGCAGCGCCAAAAGGGACAAGACGATGCGCTGCAACACCGGCACAACCTTGCCCGCATACTCCGCCGCCGTTCCCTGCTCCGCCGCCTCCAGGAACCGCGCAACATCGCCGCCGCTGGTGAAATTGCGCCCGCCGGTCAGCAACAGGAACCCGGGCGAACGGGCGCGCACCTGGCCGATCGCCCCCTCCAGCGCGGCCAGCATCCCCGGCTCCAGCGCGTTGGCGCGCGGCGCCTGCATACGGATCATCATCCCGCGCCCGCCAGCGCAGTCCTGCAGATCAATCAGCCCGCTCATGGCGCTATCCCGTCGCGGATCATCGCGAATGCCTCATTGACCACGCGGTCGATATCGGGCGCCTCGTCCCAGATGACGAACCGCTCGCCAAGGGTCTTGGCAATCCCCATCAGGGCCCAGGCCCGCACCTCCGGGTCGCCGGCGGAAACCTCGCCTGCATCCTGCGCCGCGATCAGCTGCGCCTCGTAGGCCCGCGCGAACCCCGCGAAATACTGCCGATACGCCACCGGATCGACAAAACGCGCCTCCTCGACAATCCGGTATAGCGACGGGCGTTCGGACACGAAGCGCAAGAAGGCCTCAAGGCCGGCCCGCTCCGCCACAAGGCGATTGGGGGCAGCCTGCACCGCCTCGGTTATCCCTGAGCGGGTCAGCTTGCCCATCTCCATGACCAGTTCGCGAAACACCTCTTCCTTGCCGGAAAAGTAGATGTAGAATGTGCCCAATGCCGTGTCGGCACCGCGCGTGATCTCGGCGATCGAGGCCGCCGCGTACCCCTGGCTGCCGAACACCTCTTCGGCGGCACGCAGAATCGCTTCGCGCCGGGCAAGGCCGCGTTTCGTCTTGGGTTTGGGAATCTTGCTCATGCATACATGAATAATGATTCATGTTTCATTTGCAAGCCCTCAGTGACCGCAGCCCGCATCGCCCCCGAACAGCGCCGCACCGCTATGCGCATCGTCGGCGCGCTCCAGCTCCAGCGTTGAATGGTGAATGCCGAACCGCGCACCCAGCATATGCTTGATCTCTTCCTTGATCTGCTGCTGTCGCGGCCAGGCCGCGTTCTCGATCACCACATGCGTGTCCAGCGACGCCGCGTGTTCCTGCATCTGCCAGAAATGGGCATGGTGCACGTCTTCCACCCCCGGCGTCGCGCGCACCGCATCCAGTACCGCGTGGGCATTGATCCCGGACGGACTGCCCAGCATCAGCATGCGGATCGGTCCTCCGATCTCTCGAATGCTGAGATACAGGATATATCCGGCAATCCCCAGCGTCACCAATGGATCGACAAGGCGCCAGTCATACAGCAGGATCAGCGCCCCGCCCCCCACCACCGCCAGCGAAGACAGTGCATCCGACAGGTTGTGCAGGAACAAGGCACGGATATTGGCGCTTCCCTTCTGCATCGACCACGTCAGCGCCGCGGTCAGGGTATCCACGACCAGCGCCACACCACCAAGAATGACCACCGTCCACCCCGCCACCTGCGGCGGATCGATCAGGCGCATGCCGCCCTCGTAGAGCAGGTAAACCCCGATCAGGATCAGCGTGGTATAATTGATCAGCGCGGCAACCATCTCGATCCGGCCATAGCCAAAGGTCATGCCGGCATCGGCAGGTCGGCGCGCGATCCGGCGCGCGCCATAAGCAATCACCAGCGATGCCATGTCCGAGAAATTGTGTATCGCATCCGCGATCAGCGCCAGGCTCCCCGACAGCAACCCGCCGATGATCTGCGCCACCGTCAGCAGCAGGTTGGCCCATATCGCCAACGCGACGCGCCTGTCACCGCTGGCCGGGTCGATATGGGCATGTCCGTGGTCGTGGGGCATAGGAAACCCTGTTGTTGGTTTGTGCGATTCCGCTCGGCCCAAGTATTGACCCGGACACGCCCCGGCGAAAGGCCGGATTTGCCCCGTGGCCCCGACGGACACCGCTTGCACACCCCCGGCACTGGCATTGCCGCGGCGCAATATCTATCTGTAACAGGGGCACACCACGGGCAGGAGCCATTCGGTTGGACATCGCAGACATCGCTGACGGTATCGCACGACGCGTCGAGGGGCTTGGCGACAGCGTGACCACCGCCCTGTTCGAGCCGGTGATCCGGCTGGGCGTGACCGGCCTGTCGCGGGCAGGCAAGACGGTGTTCATCACCTCGCTGGTGGCCAATCTGCTGGACCGGGGCCGCATGCCCGGTCTGCGCGCGGCGGCCGAGGGGCGCATCATCGCCGCCTACCTGCAACCACAGCCCGACGATACCGTGCCCCGCTTCGACTTTGAGACGCACCTTGCCGCGCTGACCGGCCCGGCGCCGCACTGGCCCGACAGCACGCGCGCGGTGTCGCAACTGCGCGTGTCGCTCCGGGTTCGCCCCGCAGGCGTTCTGGCCGGGCTTTCCGGCCCGCGCACCGTGCACCTGGACATCGTGGATTATCCCGGCGAATGGCTGATGGACCTGGCCATGCTGGATCACGATTTCGGCTCATGGTCGGCGGCGGTCCTGGACCGGATCACGCCCCAGCCCCAGGCGCGCGAATTCCTGTCGCTCATGCGCGAAACAGACCCCGCCGCGCCCCATGACGAGGCCCGCGCACAGGATCTGGCCGCCCGCTACACCGCCTACCTGCACGATGCACGGGCGCGCGGGCTGTGCGACGGCACGCCGGGGCGGTTCCTGCTGCCCGGCGAGATGGCCGGCTCGCCCGTGCTGACGTTCGCGCCCCTGCCGCTGCCGGCGGGCCGGCCCAAGCGCGGCAGCCTCGGCCACGAGATGGCGCGCCGCTTCGACGCCTACAAGGCGCAGGTCGTGCGCCCGTTCTTCCGCGATCATTTCGCCCGGATCGACCGGCAGATCGTGCTGGTGGACGCGCTGGAGGCCCTGCACAACGGCCCCGCCGCGGTCGAGGATCTGCGCCGCACCATGGCCGGCATCCTGACCGCCTTTCGCCCCGGCCCCAACGGCCCGCTGGCCCGGCTGCTACGGGGGCGCAGGGTGGATCGCATCCTGTTCGCGGCAACGCGCGCCGACCACCTGCACCACACGCAACATGCGCACCTGCGCGCGATCATGCAGGCGCTGACCCGCGACGCCCGCGACCGCGCCGACTTCGCCGGCGCCCGGACCGAGGCAATGGCCATCGCCGCCCTGCGCGCCACGGTCGAGGACACCATCACCCATGACGGCCAGACGCTGAACTGCGTGCGCGGCACGCTGGCCGACGGCGGGCGACACGTCTCGCTCTATCCTGGCGCCCTGCCCGAAGATCCCGCGCGCATCCTGTCGCCGGCACGCGCAGGGGCCGATCACTGGCTGGATGCGCAATACGACGTGATGCGCTTTGCCCCGGCGGTGCTGTCGCTCAAACCGGGCGACGGGCCGCCGCATATCCGGCTGGACCGCGCGGCAGAGTTCCTGTTCGGAGACAAGCTATGACAAACGGACCCGTTGTTCAGGACGTGGCGGACGGTGCCGCCCCCGATCCGCAAAACGCGCCGCCCGTCCCCGATGAGCACCCCGCACAGGCACAAGGCCACGCGATGCACCGCGCCGCCCGCCTTGCGGCGCGTCGGCCCTCGCGGCTGGCACGATGGGGCTGGGGGCTGGCGCTGGCGCTGATCGGCGCCGCGCTGTCTGTGGCGGCATGGGATTTCGCCGCCACCCTGATGCAGCGCATGCCGCTGCTGGGCTACGTCGTTATCGCGCTGATCGCCGGGCTGCTGATCGTGCTGACGATCACCGCCCTGCGCGAGGTTGCCGCCTATATCCGCCTGGGCCGGATCGACCGCATCCAGCGGCGGGCGCGGACCGCGCTCGACAGCGCATCGCTGGACGAGGCGCGCGCCGTCGTCTCAGCCCTCGATACCCTCTACCGTGGGCGCAACGATCTGACCTGGGCGCGCACCCGGCTGGCTGAGCGGCAGGACGAGCCGGTAGACGCCGCAGACCTGCTGGAACTGGCCGAGACCGAATTGCTGACCACGTTGG
>CAZOKA010000251.1:0-4061 GCA_964580265.1 uncultured Rhodobacterales bacterium
GGATGATACAGCGTGCCATATGCGCGTGACAGTTCCGGCCAGATGGCATCGAACTCGGCCTTGTACTCGGGTCCGTAATTGCCCGGCGCCTCCATCCCGACCAGAAGCACCTCGACATCCGCCGCGCTGGCCGCCTGCAATATCCCCTCGATATTCGCGCGCGTGACGGCCGGATCGACGCCGCGCAACAGGTCATTGCCGCCAAGCGCCACGATCATCGCGTCCACATCGGGCGTCAGGGTCCAGTCAACCCGCGCCAGCCCGCCGGCGCTGGTATCGCCCGACACGCCCGCGTTGACGACACGCGCATCGCGCCCCTGCCGCGCCAGCCAGTCGCGCAACTGCGGCACCAAGCCATTCTGCGGTATCAGGCCATACCCCTGCGTCAGGCTGTCGCCAAGCGCGGCCACGGTAACTTGCGCCGCCCCCGCCACGGCGGGCATCACGATCAGAAACAGCGCCAGCACCTTGCCAGCAAGCAGGCGCACCCCATATGAAGAAAAACCATTTGATTGCAGGCGCATCCGTATGACCGACCCCGTTATTTCGCTTTCCGAGGCTTCGCTTACCCTTGATGGCAACGCCGGCCTCGTGGAGATACTCCATGGCATAACACTGGATGTCCAGAGGGGCGAAACGCTGGGCCTCGTGGGACCGTCCGGATCGGGCAAATCCTCGCTGCTGATGCTGATCGGCGGTCTGGAGCGCGCGACCGGCGGCACCGTTTCCGTGCTGGGCCGCGAAATGGGCACGATGAGCGAAGACGCCCTCGCCCGGTTCCGGCGCGATCACATGGGCGTGGTGTTCCAATCGTTTCACCTGATCCCGACGATGACGGCGCTGGAAAACGTCGCGACTCCCCTGGAAATGGCGGGCCACGCCGACGCGATGGACCGCGCGCGCGAGGAATTGCGCGCCGTGGGCCTGACCGACCGGGCCGATCACTACCCCGCGCAACTTTCGGGCGGCGAGCAGCAACGCGTCGCGCTGGCGCGCGCCTCGGCGCCGCGCCCAGACATCCTGTTGGCGGATGAGCCGACAGGAAATCTCGATGGCACCAACGGCGCGGCAATCATCGATCTGCTGTTCGGGCTGCGCGACCGGCACGGCGCGACGCTGGTTCTGGTGACCCACGCGGCCGAACTGGCCGCGCGCTGTGACCGGGTCGTGCATCTGCGCGACGGCGCCATTGCAGCGGATGCCGAGGCCCTGGCATGAGCCTGCGCCTCGCGGCCCGGTTTGCCCTGCGCGAAATGCGCGGCGGTCTGCGCGGCTTTCGCATTTTCCTGGCGTGCCTGGCCATGGGCGTGGCCGCGATCGCCGCCGTCGGCAGCATCCGCGCCAGCATCGAATCGGGGCTGCAACGCGATGGCGCGGCCCTGCTGGGCGGCGAGGCCGAGATGGAGTTTACCTATCGCTTTGCCGATGCCGAGGAGCGCGCATGGATGCGCCAGGCCGCCGATGCCGTGTCGGAGGTGGCCGATTTCCGCTCAATGGCCGTGCACGGAAGCGGCGATGCGGCACAGCGCGGACTGACGCAGATCAAGGCGGTGGACGGGGCCTATCCCCTGTTCGGCAAGGTGGGGCTTGACCCGGAAATGCCGCTGGACGATGCGCTTGCCGGTGCCGGCGGCATACCCGGCGCGGTGATGGACAAGATCCTGGTAGATCAGCTTGGCCTTGGGCGCGGTGATACATTCCGCCTTGGCACGCAGGAATTTCGCCTGATGGCCACCCTGACGGCCGAGCCCGACAGCGCCGCCGCCGGCTTCGGCCTTGGGCCACGCACCATCGTGGCACGCGATGCGCTGGACGGCTCGGGGCTGTTGCAGCCCGGCACGCTCTATACCTCGAAATACCGGATGGACCTGCCCGATGGCGCCGATCTGGACACGCTCAAGGCGCGCGCCGAGGCCGAGTTCGCCGACAACGGCATGCGCTGGCGCGATGCCCGCAACGGCGCGCCGGGGGTGGCGCGGTTCGTCGATCGGATCGGCGCCTTCCTGGTTCTGGTCGGGCTTTCGGGGCTGGCCGTGGGCGGCGTGGGCGTGTCGGCGGCGGTGCGCGCCTACCTGTCCGAAAAGACGGGTGTCATCGCCACGCTGCGCACGCTTGGCGCCGAGCGGCGGCTCATCTTTCAGATCTATTTCCTGCAAATCGGCGCGCTGTCGTTGATCGGCATCGCCTTGGGACTGGCCCTCGGGGGCGGCGTGCCGATGCTGCTGGCGCCGCTGATCGAGGCGCGCCTGCCGGTCCCGGCGGAGTTTACCCTGCACCTCGCGCCGCTGGCCGAGGCGGCGATCTATGGCGCGCTGACGGCGCTGATCTTCACCCTGTGGCCACTGGCCCGCACCGGCGAGGTGCGCGCCGCCACCCTGTTTCGCGACGCGATGGATGCGGGCCGCGCCCTGCCGCCTTGGCGTTTCGTGCTGGCCACGGCGGCGTTGCTGGCGGCGCTGCTGGCGGTGGCGGTCTGGTTCTCGCAGGCGGCATGGCTGACACTGTGGACGGCGGGCGGCATCGCGGCGGCGCTGCTGGCGCTGGCGCTGGCCGCGCTGGCGGTGCGGGCACTGTCAAAACGCCTGCGCGCGGGGGCACGCGGGCGGCCGGCGCTTCGCTGGGCCCTTGCCGCCATCGGCGGGCAACGTGGCGAGGCGGCCTCGGTCGTGTTGTCGCTGGGGCTGGGGCTGTCGGTTCTGGCCGCCGTCGGCCAGATAAGCGGCAACCTGAAGGGCGCCATCGCCACCGACCTGCCAGATGTTGCTCCATCCTACTTCTTTGTCGATATCCAGAAGGACCAGATGCCCGCCTTTCGCGAACGGATCACCGGCGATCCGGCTGTCAGCCGTATGCAAAGCGCCCCGATGCTGCGCGGTGTCATCACCCGCATCAACGACCGGAACGCGCAAGAGGTTGCTGGCGATCACTGGGTCGTGCGCGGGGATCGTGGCATCACCTACGCGGACGCCCTGCCCAAGGGCACAACGATCACGGCAGGCGAGTGGTGGGGCGAGGGCTATGACGGGCCGCCGCAGATCAGCTTTGCCGCCGAAGAGGCCGAGGAGCTGGGCCTGTCGCTGGGCGACACCCTGACCGTCAACATCCTGGGCCGCGATATCACCGGCACCATCACCAGCCTGCGCGAGGTCGATTTCTCGACCGCGGGAATGGGCTTCGTGCTGGCGATGAACGCATCGGCCCTGTCAGCCGCGCCGCACACCCACATCGCCACCGTCTATGCCGCCCCCGAGGCCGAGGCGGCGATCCTGCGCGATATCGGCGACATGTTCCCAAATGTTACCGCGATCCGCGTGCGCGACGCCATCAACCGGGTCGCCGAGGTGCTGGGCGGGCTGGCGGCGGCCACCTCCTACGGGGCGGCGGCAACGCTGCTGACCGGGTTCCTGGTATTGATCGGCGCGGCGGCGGCCGGACAGGGCGCCCGCAGCTACGAGGCCGCGATCCTGCGCACGTTGGGCGCCACCCGCGCGCGCATATTGCTCAGCTTCGCGCTGCGCGCCGCGCTTCTGGGGGCGGCCGCGGGGCTGGTGGCGCTGGCGGCCGGGATCACCGCCGGCTGGGCCGTCAGCCATTACGTGATGGATACCGGGTTCACGGTGATGTGGCCCTCGGCGCTGGCCATCGTGGCGGGCGGCGTGCTGGCCACCCTGCTGGCCGGTCTCGGCTTTGCCTGGCGGCCGCTATCGCTGCGTCCCGCCGGGGTGCTGCGCGCGCGTGAATAGACCAGCACCAGCCGCCCCGCCCGATCTTCTGGGCAGGTCCGGGGCAAGGGGGCCGAAGCCTGATTACTCGGCCGCTTCCTCATAGGACGACACGGGCGGGCAGGTGCATACCAGGTGGCGATCGCCATAGACATTGTCCACGCGCCCCACGGGCGGCCAATACTTGTCCACGCGGAACGCCCCGGGCGGAAAGCAACCCTGTTCGCGGCTATAGGGGCGGTCCCAGTCCTTGACCAGATCCTCCATCGTGTGCGGCGCGTTCTTGAGCGGATTGTTGGCCGCGTCGATACGGCCTTCCTCGATGTCGCGGATTTCCTC
>CAZOKA010000252.1:0-1429 GCA_964580265.1 uncultured Rhodobacterales bacterium
GGATCGAGGTGCGTCAGCTCAGGCCCTGGTCCTTTGCCCAGTCCTGCGTGCGGTTCAGGACGCGGGCCATGATGGCGGCGATCTCGCGGGCATCGTCCTCGGTCAGGATCAGGGGCGGGCACAGCGCCAGGGTATCGCCGATATTGCGCATGATCAGGCCTTCCTCGTGGCCGATGTTGAAGGCGGCCAGCCCGAGCTTGCCGACCGGGTCGAAGGGGGTTTTACCCGCCTTGTCGGCGACCAGCTCCAGCCCTGCGATCAGCCCTTCGCCGCGCACCTCGCCCACCAGCGGGTGATCGGCCAGCTTGGCGAGTTCGGACTGGAACACCCGGCCGACGCGGGCGGCGTTGCCAATCAGGTCCATCTCTTCGATGATCTTGAGGTTCTCCAGCCCCACGGCGGTGGCGACGGGGTGGCCGCTGGCGGTGTAGCCGTGCCCGAAGGTGCCGATGCGGTGCGAGTTGTCGGCGATGCCGTCATAGATATCTTCCGAAAAGATCACGGCGGCCAGCGGCATGTAGGACGACGTGAGCTGTTTCGAAGTGACCATGATATCGGGCGTGAAGCCGTAATGGGTGGCGCCGAAGGAGCTGCCGAGGCGGCCGAAGCCGTTGATCACCTCGTCGGCGATCAGCTTGATATCGTGCTTGCGGCAGATTGCTTCGACGCCCGGCCAATAGCCCTTGGGCGGCGGCATGACACCGCCGGCGGCCATGAGGGGCTCGCCGATGAAGCCGGCGATGGTATCGGCACCTTCGCGGGCGATCACCTCTTCCAGCTCGGCCAGGAGGCGGGCGGTAAAGGCCTCTTCGCTTTCGCCGTCGGCGCCGAAGCGGTAGAAATGCGGGCAGGTCAGGTGCGTGACCGGGATTGCGGGCAAGTCGAAGTCGCGGTGATTGTTGGGCAGGCCGGTCAGGCTGCCGGAGGCGACGGTGATGCCGTGATACCCCTTGGTGCGGGCAAGGAACTTTTTCTTTTCCGGCTTGCCGAGAGCGTTGTTCATGTACCACAGCATCTTGACCACGGTATCGTTCGCCTCGGAGCCCGAATTGGTAAAGAACACGCGCGTGAGGTTGTCCGGCGTCATCTCGACCAGTTTCTCTCCCAGGCGGATCGAGGGCTCGTGCGCCTTGTGCGCGAAGCTGTGGTAGTAGGGCAGGCGATCCATCTGGGCGGCGGCGGCGTCACGCAGGCGGGGTTGGTTGAAGCCGACGGCGACGGACCACAGCCCGGCCAGCCCCTCGATATAGCGTTTGCCGCCTTGGTCGTAGACGTGGATGCCTTCGCCCCGGTCGATGATGATGGGGCCTTGTGCCTCGTGCGCGCGGGCATCGGTATAGGGGTGTAGCGCGGTCGAAATATCGACATGGGCAGAGGAATTGGACAGCGGTTCCATGGCAGGCTCCTGTTGGTTCTGGCCGTGCGCGGC
>CAZOKA010000252.1:1529-4054 GCA_964580265.1 uncultured Rhodobacterales bacterium
AGACCGCACCGATTGATCCTGTCAAGCTGGACCGTTTGGCCGAGGTGGCCGTGAAGGTGGGGTTGAACCTGCAGGAGGGGCAGGATCTGCTGTTGACGGCACCAATCGCGGCGGCGCCGCTGGTGCGGCGGATCGCGGTGCATGCCTACGAGGCGGGCGCGGGCGTGGTGACGCCGCTGTTGTCGGATGACCAGGTGACGCTGGCGCGCTTCGCGCATGCGCGCGACGAGAGTTTCGACCGCGCGGCGGGATGGCTGTACGAGGGGATGGCGCAGGCGTTCGACGCGAATACCGCGCGTTTGGGCGTGGTGGGTGACAATCCGATGCTGCTGTCCGAGCAAGACCCAGAGCGCGTGTCGCGCGCGTCCAAGGCGCAATCGGAGGCCTACAAGCCCGCGCGCGAGCGGATCACCGGGTTCGACATCAACTGGAACCTGGTGGCGTGGCCCGGCGTGGACTGGGCGCGGCTGGTATTTCCCGACCTGCCGGAGGAGGAGGCGGTGAGGAAGCTGGCCGATGCGATATTTGCCGCCTCGCGCGTGGATGGCGAGGATGCCGTGGCCAACTGGCAGGCGCATAACGCGCGGCTCAGGGCGCGGACCGATTGGCTGAATGCGCAGCGGTTCGCGGCGTTGCATTTCACCGGGCCGGGCACCGACCTGAGCGTGGGGCTGGCCGATGGGCACGAATGGATGGGGGGCGCGTCACTGGCCAAGAATGGCGTGGTGTGCAACCCCAACATCCCCAGCGAAGAGGTGTTCACGACGCCGCATGCCGCGCGGGTGGAGGGGCATGTGCGCGCGACCAAGCCGCTTTCTTACCAGGGCACGTTGATCGAGGATATCGCCGTTCGGTTCGAGGGCGGGCGGATCACCGAGGCCAGCGCCAGCCGCGGCGAGGCGGTGCTGCACAAGGTGCTGGACAGCGACGAGGGCGCGCGGCGATTGGGCGAGGTGGCGTTGGTGCCGCATTCCTCGCCGATTTCGCAATCGGGGCTATTGTTCTACAATACGCTGTTCGACGAGAACGCCGCCTGCCACATCGCGCTTGGGCAGTGCTATTCCAAGTGCTTCGAGGGGGGCGATACCCTGAGCCGCGAGCAAATCGCGGCCAAGGGTGGCAACGAGAGCATGATCCATATCGACTGGATGATCGGATCGGACGAGATCGACATCGACGGCGTGGCCGAAGATGGCAGCCGCGTGCCGGTGTTCCGCAAGGGCGAGTGGGCCTGAGCCGCGCGCATGCCTGTCATCGCGCTGTTGCATTGGCGCGCTACTGCCTTGGTGTGATCGCAGATACATGGGGCTTGCCCCACGGCGAACGCGATATATAGTGTTGATAGTGCCGGGGCGGTCCCCCGCCCCGTCGCCATCGCAGGGCAGGCAGGGCTGGGAGAATTGCCAGATGGACGGAGACTTCAGGCGCGAATTTGTCAGGGAGCCGGCGGGGCTGAAGCAGAATCCGGCGCTGGTGCTGAATGCCGATTACCGGCCGTTGTCATATTATCCGCTATCGCTGTGGCCCTGGCAGGAGGCGGTCAAGGCAGTGTGGCTGGACCGGGTCGATATCGTGGCCGAGTACGACCACGTGGTCCGAAGCCCGAGCATGCGGATACGAATGCCGTCGGTGGTGGTTCTGAGAGATTACGTTAAACCGAGGAAGCGCGTCGCATTCACGCGCTTCAATCTTTTTCTGCGGGACGAATTTCGTTGCCAGTATTGTGGCACGCGGTCCGATCTGACCTTTGACCATGTGGTGCCGCGCGCCGCCGGGGGCACGACCACCTGGGAAAACGTCGTTGCCGCCTGTGCGCCGTGCAACCTGCGCAAGGGATCGCGGAGCCTGCGGCAATCGGGGCTGCACCTGCGCAAGGTGCCACGCGCACCGGGGGCCGAGGAGATGCGCAACATGGGGCGCAAGTTCCCGCCCAACCACCTGCACGAAAGCTGGATCGATTTCCTGTACTGGGATGCCGAACTGGAGGCGTGAGAGGGCGCTGGTGGGGTATGACGCCCCCGCCCGAATAGCGCCCGCAGGGCGCCGGGCGAGCGGTCATGCCAGTGGCATGCTTGCAGCATGACCCGTTCCGGCGGGCTGGCGCTTTGGAGGTGTGGCGCTGCCGTTTATAGGGTGGATGTGTTTGGCGGGATAAAGTGACCTGCTCGGTCGTTGCGGCACCATCCCACGGGCAGGCGCGCATCCAGCTTGTGCCTGAGTCTACGCCATCGCAGTGACAAAGAGCGCCGCGGTGGTGCGGCGCCCTTCGGCGTTCAAGATTGCGGCGCGGCTCAGGAGCCGGTGTTGCCCTTGCCCTGCGGCGCGGCAGTCTCGCCGCTGGCGGGTTTGGCCGCGGCGGGTTGTTGCTGGCTGCGCTGTGCCTGCGGTTGTTGCGTTTGCGGCTGGCGTTGCGGTTGCTGCGGGGCCGCGGCCCCCTTGTTCTGGGGGGTAAGCGGGTCATCTTGCCGCTGAACCGAGCCTTCGAAATGGGCGCCGGATTCGATCGCGATGGTCTTGTGGATGAT
>CAZOKA010000253.1:0-4043 GCA_964580265.1 uncultured Rhodobacterales bacterium
AATGTCGTGGTAATTGTAGGAATTTGGCGCATGGGCCGGTAACGGACACCATAACGGTACCCCATGCGCCCCCGACAAAAATCGGGGGTTTTTTTGTGCGAAAAGTTGACGTCGGTAACGGAGCAAAATCATGACACGTCAGATGACCGGAGCGAAAATGGTGGTTCAGGCCCTCAAGGATCAGGGCGTGGACGTCGTATTCGGGTATCCTGGGGGCGCCGTCCTACCGATTTACGATGAATTATTTCAGCAAAACGAGATCCGCCACATCCTGGTTCGGCACGAACAGGGCGCGGTGCACGCCGCCGAAGGCTATGCGCGCTCGACCGGCAAGCCGGGCGTTGTGCTGGTCACGTCCGGGCCGGGCGCGACGAATGCCGTGACGGGCATCACAGACGCGCTCATGGACTCGATCCCGCTGGTCGTGCTGACGGGCCAGGTGCCCACATTCATGATCGGAACCGACGCGTTCCAAGAGGCTGATACGGTTGGCATCACGCGTCCCTGCACCAAGCACAACTGGCTGGTAAAGGATACAGATGCGCTGGCAGGCACGATCCACGAGGCGTTCCATGTCGCGACATCGGGGCGCCCAGGGCCTGTTCTGATCGATATCCCGAAGGATGTGCAGTTCGCCAGCGGGGCCTATATCGCACCGCAAAAGGCCCGCACCAGCCACTATCAGCCCCGCCTCAAGGGGGATATGGACGCGATCACGGAACTGGTCGCAGCGCTGGAAACCGCCAAGAAGCCGATTTTCTACACCGGCGGCGGCGTCATCAATTCCGGCCCTGCCGCCGGACAACTCCTTCAGGAACTGGTGGATGCGACGGGCGCCCCGATCACCAGCACGCTGATGGGGTTGGGTGCCTACCCGGCGAATGGCAAGTCCTGGCTGGGGATGCTGGGGATGCATGGACTGTACGAAGCCAACATGGCGATGCACGATTGCGACCTGCTGATCGCGATCGGCGCGCGGTTCGACGACCGGATCACCGGCCGCATCGACGCGTTCAGCCCCAATTCGAAAAAGGTACATATCGACATCGACCCATCCTCGATCAACAAGGTCGTGAAAACGGACATCCCGATCGTCGGAGACGTGGGGCATGTCCTTGAAGACGTTCTGAAAATCTGGAAGGCGCGCGGCCGGAAAACTCACAAGGAGGGTCTGGCCAAATGGTGGGACCGTATCGAGGAGTGGCGCAAGATCGACTGCCTTAAATTCACACAAACGGGCAGCATCATCAGGCCGCAGCACGCGCTTGCGCGGCTTGAGGCCCTGACAAAGGATCACGACAGGTATGTCTGCACCGAGGTTGGCCAGCACCAGATGTGGGCAGCGCAATACCTTGGTTTCAATGGGCCGAACCGGTGGATGACGTCGGGAGGACTTGGCACGATGGGGTATGGCTTCCCGTCCTCCATCGGCGTGCAGATGGCCCATCCCGATGCCTTGGTCATCAACGTCGCGGGCGAGGCAAGTTGGCTGATGAACATGCAGGAACTGGGCACCGCGACACAATTCAACCTGCCGGTAAAGCAGTTTATCCTTAATAATGAACGTCTTGGCATGGTTCGACAGTGGCAGGAACTGCTACACGGCGAACGCTACAGTCATAGCTGGTCCGAATCCCTGCCCGACTTCGTCAAGCTTGCCGAGGCCTTTGGCGCAAAGGGTATACAGTGCCACGATCCCGCCGATCTTGATGATGCGATCATGGAGATGATCAACCATGACGGCCCCGTGGTGTTCGATTGCCTGGTCGAAAAACACGAGAACTGCTTTCCCATGATCCCGTCGGGCGAGCCGCATAACAAGATGCTGCTGGGAGAGGCCAGCACCAAGGACGCCATCAAGGAAGGCGGCGCTGTGTTGGTTTGAGTTAAGAACGCCACGCAAACCATTGAACTGGATAAATATTCAAGAGTGAAAGAAACCACCATGTCAGCACTGCACATCAAGAAGGGCTCGACCAAGCATTCGGCCTACAACCTGCGCCCCAACTTCAGCGATGTGAGTGAGACACACACGCTGGCGGTGGTCGTGGACAACGAGGCGGGTGTTCTGGCGCGGGTGATCGGGCTGTTTTCAGGGCGCGGGTACAATATCGAAAGCCTGACGGTGGCCGAGGTCGATCATGAAAGCGGGTTGAGCCGAATTACCATCGTCACCACCGGGACACCGCAAGTGATCGAACAGATCAAGGCACAGCTTGGCAGGATCGTGCCTGTTCATGACGTGCATGACCTGACGGTTGAGGGGCCGTCCGTTGAACGTGAACTTGCACTGCTGAAGGTCGTGTGCGAAGGCGAAAAACGCGTCGAGGCCCTGCGCCTTGCCGACATTTTCCGGGCCAATGTCGTGGATAGCACGCTTTCCAGTTTTGTCTTTGAGATCACGGGCTTACCGGACAAGATTGATGCGTTCGCGAACCTGATGCGACCGCTTGGCCTGTACGAAGTGGCGCGGACCGGCGTGGCGGCGCTGTCGCGCGGAGCAGAGTGAGCGCGACCGCGTTCAGGTGGTCTGCTCCTGCGTATGCGAATCGATCGTTCGCGATTCGCCCGCCTCCGCCAGAAGGCGATAGAGGTGCCAGGTGGCATGGCCCAGAAGCGGCAGCGCGAGGAACAATCCAAGGAAGCCGGGAAGCATCGCGATGAAAGTGACGACCGCGATAAACGCCGCCCAGGCCAGCATTGGAACCGGACTGTTGAGCACCGTCTGGAAGCTGGTGATCATGGCGGTCACGAAATCGACCTCGCGATCGAGCAACAGCGGCAGCGCGATCACCGTGATCATGTAGAGCAGCAGTGCGAATGCCGCCCCTACGACCGTTCCAACCCCCAGCATCATCACCCCGTTTGGCGTTAAGAATACACCATAAGATGTTGATATATTTGTCATTGTACTAAGTCCCAGGAACAGTGCAAAGATCATGTGCGCCAAGAAGAACCAGAACAGGAACAGGAAGACGATGATCGCGCAGATCGAGGGAAGCTGCCGGCGTGACTGCTGCGTGACGACGCCGAAAATACGGTAGAAATCCATCGCCAATCCCTGCTCCAAACGACGGCTGACTTCGTAGAGTCCGACGGCGGCGAAGGGGCCTAGGAGGGGGAAGCTGACGGCGGCGAAGATCAGCCAGTAGGTCTGGCCCGTGAGCCAGGTGACCAGGACCATCAGCCAGCCAAGCACGACATAGACCGCGGAAAACGTCGCACCGTAGCCGGGCGCGCGGCGCATATCCGCGCGGGCGCGCCTCAACGCCCTGAAAAGAATAGCGAAATCCACCGTGCCAAGCGGCGGCACGCCCTCACGTGGGTTGTAGGGCATGGGGCTCCTCCCGTTTGAATCCTCCGGAAACCAGAGAAGCGGTATTTGATCTGTTAATCAAGTGTTCCCAGGCCGCGCGGCGAGGCAACGATTGGCGTTATGCCCAGAACGGACGTTTCAGGCGCTGAAACGTCGATTCCCGTTAGCTCAAAGCGTTGACTGGTCCGTCACCGGCACATCGGGCAGCGCGTAATAGTCACCCTTTGTTTCCGTGTGGATTTGCCGATCCATGGTCAACCCGGTGTCACCGTCTATTGTCCCGGCCATGACCGAGGTATTGGCATTGTCGAATTCTTTCCAGAACAATTGGCTGCCACAGGTCTTGCAGAACCCGCGCTCGGCGGTATCGGAAGACCGATACCAGGTGATGTTCTCGCGCCCCTGGATGTCCAGCCCGGCGCTGGCGACACGGGTGGCCGCGACGTGGTGGCCCGATGTCTTGCGGCACTGGATGCAGTGGCACCCGACAACGGACCTGGGGGTGTCGTGTATCTGATACGTGACGCGACCGCATAAACAGCTTCCGTGCATTGCATACTCCTTTGTCCGACTCCAAGCATGCGCGCATCGGCGGAAAACGTGCGGTCAAACACGATGTTCCGGGGTAATTTTGCGACGACAGCGGATAGTGCGCAAGGGACCGGCCAGGGGGGGATGGTCGTGGCTGGCCTGTTGGGACGTTGAGGAGATCGGCCCAGGAGCCGCG
>CAZOKA010000254.1:0-4021 GCA_964580265.1 uncultured Rhodobacterales bacterium
AAGCCCGCCTGGAAGCCACCCGACCCAGCGTTTGGCGGCCTCGAACAGGGCCTTGGTGAGACCCGCGTAATAGGCGAGGTAACCGATCAGGATGAAGGTGGGGATCAGGCTGAGCGCCTGGCTGCTAACCTTGGAATGGGGCACCTGGCCGGCGATCTTGACCGCGACGGTCAGCGCCCAGTCGAATTCGGCCGGATCGTAACCCTTCTTGGACCAGAAGATCCAGATCAGACCCAATAGCCCCGCCAGACCGGCGGCAAATGCCACGCGCATCCCCAGGGCCACGAGAACCAGCAGCACGCCCGAGACGGCGATCCCGATGTCGATCGGCTCCATCAATCTTTCTCCGTCTCTTCTTCGAGGCCACTGACATGCTCGGCCTCGGCAGCGGCCTGCTCGGCCGCGGACAGGACCATCGGCACGGCAACCGGCTCGGACAGCCCAAGGATCAGGGCGCGGCCATAGCCCCATGCTTGTAGCGCGAGGCGCAGGCTGAGCACGGAGAAGGCGACGGGCGCCAGGAGCTTGCCCGGCCACAGCGGCAAGGCAATGTCGATCGAGCTGTCACGGCTCCACAGCGGGGCGGCCCAATCGAAGCTGCGCTGGAAATGCGCCCAACTGCCCCACACCAGCAGCACCATCAGCGCCAGCGTGACCAGCGTGGTCAGCAGTTCCGCCCCCCAAAGTAGCCGCCCGTTGAAGCGGCCAACGATGATATCCATGCGGATATGCCCGCCATAGCGCATCGTGTAGGACGCGCCCATGAACGCGATCAGCGGCATCGCCTGTTCGATCCAGTCAACATAGCCCGGCAATGGCTGGTTGAAGGCGTTGCGCCCGCCGACCGAGATTACCGCGATGACCATCAGGGAAAACACCGCCAAGCCACTAAGCAAGGCGAGAACGCGCTCGACGCTCAGCAATCCCGTGTCCAGACGGCTCAGGACAGACCTGTCCTCGAGCACTGACGCTCCTCCTGACATGGTCCGGCTCTCCTTGACTGTCAGAAATTGAAATCGCCCGCCCCGGCGCCGCCAGATGGCAGGCCGGAGCGGGGTTTGTCATGCGTTGAGCGCGATCAGTTGTTGGCGCGGTGATCTTCCAGCGTGGTGATCACCAGGTCATAAAGCTCCTGCGCGGGGATGCCCTGCGCGCTCATGTCCTTGATCCATGCCTCGCGAATCGGATCTGCCGCCTGGGCGCGGAACTTGGCCAGTTCCTCTTCCGAGATCATGACCTTCTCGACGCCCTTTTCCTCAAGCACCTCGTCCCAACGCTTGAGCAGGGTGGCATAGTTGGCCAGGTAGTGATCGATCGCCTCGTCAACCGAGCTGTCCAGCGCCTCGCGGTGCGCATCGGGCAATGCCTCATAGGCGTCGGTATTGACCACGATCGGGCAATTCACCGTGCCGGGGTTGAGGTTTGCCGTCCACCAATCGGCCTGGTCGATGGTGCGGAAAGCGAGATGCGCGTGCTGTGCAAAGGCGACGGTATCCACGACACCCGATTCCATGGCCTGGTAGGCCTCGGAACTGGTCACGGATGTCGGAACGGCACCGATGGCCTGGAACGCGTTGCCGATCCCGCCGGTGGCACGGACGCGCATGCCTTCCATCTTGGCCAGCGTGTCGCGCGGCTCGCCCCGGCCGACGATATTGTACTGCGGCATCGGGCTGGTCATCAGGAGCTTGGCGTTCCAGCGCGCCAGATCGGCCTGCACGGCGGGGTGTTCATAGACCGCGTGGCTGACGGCGACCTCTTCTTCCAGCGTGTTGACGCCGATGAAGGGCAGCTCCAGCACGGTGATCGTGGGGTTCTTGTCACGGTGATAGCCGGCGCAGAACTGGGCCATCTCGAAGGCGCCGAAGCTGATGCCATCAAGGTTCTCACGGTTCTTGGACAGCCCGCCATAGCTGACGTTCATGGTAAACTCGCCATCCGTTTTTTCGGCGACAAGCTCGGCCAGCTTTTCAACGTGCTCGGTAAACGCGCGGCGCTTGCCCCAGACCGACACGTTCCATTCGGCAGCCATGGTTTCAGTCGCAAGCCCGAATCCCAGAGTCGCAACGACGGCAGATGACAGCAATTTCTTCATTTCTTCCTCCCTTAGTGCGCCCCGTTCGCGAGGTCGCTCGCGCCGAAGCTAGCGCACCGCCCGAGTGCTGCCAACCCGAACGCCGAAGAAAGTCGCAACCATTGGTCATGTTCAGGCGCGCGGCAGGGCGGATTGCCCTGCCCTGCCGCTTGGCCGGTCATCGAGTGCCCAAGAAATGGGCACGCGCCAGTCAGGCGCTTAGCGCTTTTGCGTGCGCATCGGATTCCGCAGCCAGAAGCGCGGCGTTACCACCCGCGGCGGTTGTGTCGATGCAGATGTGCCGCTCCAGCCGGCAGCGCGCCGCCAGGTCATCGGGGCCGCACGCCAACCCGACGATCGCCCCGTCGCGCGCGGCCAGGGCAAGGCGGGCGGCGCGCATGTCGGCCTCGTCGGACCAGAGCGCCACCACCTCGACGCCGGTTAACTGCGACAGCGCATCGCGCGGCAGCACGCCGTCGATGCAATCGATGCCCGAAAGGCCCGGCGCGACGGACAGTGTGCGACAGCCGTTCTGCTGCGCGATGCGGGCCTGCTCGGCCGCGTCCTCGGCGGTTGGACCCAGACACAGCACCGTACCACGCCCGAATACCGACAGGCGGTTCGACTCCCCGGTCGGGCCGGGCAGTTCCTGCGCGCCCAGGCTGGCCAGCGGTTGCCGCGCCAGCGAGGTCAGCCGCGCCTGCACCTGATCGATGGGCGCATCCGCGCCCGAAGGCGACTCGTGCGCCACGCGCGTTTGCTGTGCGAAGCGGGGCACATAGGACGGGCCGCCCGCCTTGGGGCCGGTGCCGGACAGGCCTTCGCCGCCAAACGGCTGGCTGCCGACGATGGCGCCAATCTGGTTACGGTTGACATAGGCGTTGCCGACACGCAGGCGCGACGTCACCTGTTCAACCCGGCCATCGATACGGGTGTGCAGACCAAAGGTGAGACCATAGCCGGTGGCGTTGACGGCATCGACAACCGCATCGATCTGGTCGGCGCGGAAGGTTGCAAGATGCAGCACGGGGCCGAAAATCTCGCGTTCTAGATCCTGGATGCCGTTCACGCGGACCACGGCAGGGCCGAAGAAATGCCCGCCGTCCGGCGCATCGAGCTGCTTGATCAGGCGCCCCTCCTTGGCGGCCTGCGCGACGTAGTCGTCGAAATCGGCCTTGGCGGCACCATCGATCAACGGGCCGACATCGGTTGCGAAGGACCACGGATCACCGAGGCGCAATTCGTCCATCGCACCGAACAGCATCTTGAGGAAGCCGTCGGCCACATCCTCTTGCAGGTAGAGGCACCGAAGGGCCGAACAGCGCTGGCCCGCCGATTGGAAGCTGGAGGCGATGATATCGCGCACCGCCTGTTCAGGCAGGGCGGTACTGTCCACGATCATCGCGTTCAAACCGCCAGTTTCGGCAATCATCAGCGCCTCGGGCGACAGGCCCTCGGCCATGGTGCGGTTGATGCGCTGCGCCGTCCCGGTGGAGCCTGTAAAGCAGACCCCCGACACGCGCGCATCGCCCGTCAGCGCCGGGCCGACATCGCGCCCGTGCCCCGGCACCAGTTGCAGCACGTCGCGCGGAACGCCGGCCTCGTGCATCAGTTGCACCGCGCGATGCGCCAGCAGGCCGGTGGGCTCGGCCGGTTTCGCCAGAACAGCGTTGCCCGCGGACAGCGCCGCCGCGATCTGGCCGGTGAAGATGGCCAGCGGGAAGTTCCACGGCGAGATGCAACTGATCGTGCCGCGCGGCCCGGCGGACAGTTCCTGGCCGCGGGCGGCGTAGTAGCGCAAGAAGTCCACCGCCTCGCGCAGCTCGGCCACCGCATCCAGCGGGGTCTTTCCGGCCTCACGCCCGAGGATGGCGAAGATCTCGCCGAAATGCTCCTCGTAGAGGTCGGCGGCGCGGTTCAGGATCGCGGCGCGCTGATCCGCGGGGG
>CAZOKA010000255.1:0-4005 GCA_964580265.1 uncultured Rhodobacterales bacterium
GGTCACGTCCGTCAAGGTGGTGTAAATTTGGTGGCCCGAGGTCATGATCAGGCGGCTTGTGTTGTTATGCTGAGAATGGGGTCTGTCTCCTCTTCATCGATCTGTGCGAAGGCCTCGACCTGCATGTAGCGCTTCTGGGTCTGCCATTCGTCGTTCTGCTCGAACAGCACGGCGCCGATCAGGCGGGTGATGGAGGCCTCGTTGGGAAAGATCCCGACGACGTCGGCGCGGCGCTTGACCTCCTTGTTGAGGCGCTCGATTGGATTTGTAACCGGTATGAAGATCCCGGTGCCGATGTTCGGCTCCGATTCTCGGATCTGGGTATATGCTGCGAGCATCCGGGACAGAGGCACCGGGAGCACGAAGGTGCGGGCAGGCCGTTCGTATTCGATGAGCTGTGAGCTCGCGTTTGTAGCTGGCCGCCTCTGCGACTCGCCCGGTTGTGCCGAGAGCACGGATCCGTAGTTGTCGTGTCGCCCGCCGCTCCCGCTGTTTTCAACTGGCAAGGGAGGCGCGCATGCGACGCGTGATTGGCATTGATATCCACCGCACCTTCGGGGAGGTGGTGATCTGGGAGAATGGTCTGACCCGACACGAAGGCCGGGTCGAAATGACCCGCACGGCCCTGGAGGGGTTCGGCAGGCAACTGAAGAAGACGGACGAGGTGGTGATCGAGGCGACCGGAAACTGCATGGCGGTCTCCCGGATCCTGTCGCCCCATGTGAAACGGGTGGTGATTGCCAATCCGCTTCAGGTCAAGGCGATCGCCCATGCCCATGTGAAGACCGACAAGGTCGACGCAGGGACGCTGGCCGGCCTGCATGCGGCCGGCTATCTGCCGGAAATCTGGACCCCGGATGCGGCGACGGAGCGGATGCGCAGACTGGTGGCGCGCCGCTATCAGGTTGTCCGGCACCGGACCCGGATCAAGAACGAGGTGCATGCCATCCTGCACGCGCATCTGATCCCGAAATGCCCGCATGCGGATCTCTTCAACAAGCGCGGCCGCGACTGGCTGACCCGCCAGCCGGTGCCGGAGGATGAACGGGCCGCAATTGCGCGTCATGTCCGCGAGCTCGACCGGCTTGGGGAAGATCTCGCCCAGCTCGACCGCGACATCGCCCAGGACTCCCTGGACGACGAAGCCATCCAGCGCCTCCTGACCATCACCGGGGTCAATCTGGTGGTCGCCGCGGGATTGATGGCGGCGATCGGCAGCATCAAACGGTTCAAGTCACCGCAGAAACTGGTGAGCTATTTCGGGTTGAACCCGCGCGTCCGCCAATCCGGTCTGGGACCCGCCCACCATGGCCGGATCAGCAAAGCCGGCCGCAGCCATGCCCGCGCCATGCTGGTCGAGGCGGCCTGGGCCGCGGCGAAAGCGCCGGGGCCGTTGCGCGCCTTCTTCATTCGTATCCGGACCCGCCGGGGCCACCAGATCGCCGCCGTCGCGGTGGCCCGCAAGCTCGCCACCCTGTGCTGGCACATGCTGACGAAAGGCGAGGATTACCGCTGGGCCAGGCCCAGCCTGGTCACCCACAAGCGCCGCGCCATGGAACTGGCGGCCGGACAGCCACAGAAGAAGGGTAACCGTCGCGGCTCGAGCTATGCCTACAATGTGAAGGAGCTGCGCCATCAGGAAACCAAGATCGCCGAGCATGCGGAAAAGAGCTACGAGCACTTCGTTGCCGCGTGGCGGGCGCGCCCTCCCGGAAAAGGAGGAGGGTGTGCGGCCGCCTCAAACCGGCAGGGACTGAACAGGCTGCCCGGTGACGCTTCCAGCCGACACGCCACGCTTCGCCCCGAGGTCGACCGCACTGCCAAAGAATAGAGGATCCCGGCGGAAAAGTCTTGTCGATCTCATCCGTGGAATGCATTTTGGTGCGGTGCTGGCGGGGAAAGGCCATGTAGGCCAGCACGTCGTGCTCGCTGGCGTCCATCAGCTCGGCGAGTTTGGGCCAGCGCGTCCGGAGCTGATCGGCCACGTGGCGCCACATCTGCCCGGCCTGTGTGCGGTCGGGCTGGTCGAAGGCCTGGCGGATGGCGGCGGCGACCACGGTGTGCTGGCCCTTGGAGACATGCGCCAGGGCGTTGCGCATCCAGTGAACGCGGCAGCGCTGCCAGGTGGCCTCAAAAACGCGTTCGATGGCGGCCCTGAGGCCGCTGTGCGCATCGCTGATCACCAGCTTGACCCCGGCCAGCCCCCGGGCTTTGAGGGACCGCAGGAACTCCATCCAGAAGGTCTCCGCTTCCGACGGGCCAAGCCCCAGGCCGATGATCTCCCTGCGCCCGTCGGTGTTGGCGGCGACGGCGATTATGGCGGCCACCGAGACGATCCGTCCGCCCCGACGCACCTTGAGGTAGGTGGCGTCGAGCCAGACATAGGGCCAGTCGCCGGTGAGCGGACGGTTCAGGAAATCGTTCACCCGCTCGTCGATATCCTTGCAGAGCTTGGAGACCGTGCTCTTGGAGATGCCGGAGAGCCCCATCGCCTGCGCCAGCTCGTCGACACGACGGGTGGAGACGCCACCGATCCAGGCTTCCTGGATCACGGCAACCAGGGCCCTCTCGGAGGTCTTGCGCGCCTCCAGGAAGCCGGGGAAATAGCTGCCCTGCCGCAGCTTGGGCACCTTCAGGTTCAGCGTGCCCAGGCGGGTATCGAGCGCGCGCTCGCGATAGCCGTTGCGCCAGGTGGTTCGGCCCTCAGCCCGCTCATGCCGGCCGGCGCCGATCAGTCCCTCGACATCGGTCTCCATGAGAAGTTGAAGAACGGCCTCGGCGACGGCGCGCAGAAAATCGCCCTGATCGTGCTTTTGCAGAAGCTCGGAAAGGTCCATGTTGGTCTTGGTCATCGGGGTCTCCGTGTGGTTCGTGGTTGAAGCTGCGAAACTCCACCTCGACCATACACCTCGATGGCCACCAGACATTACACCGATCGTGCCGGTGAAATTACACCACGTGCTCGGACACTACCGTCGTGCGAACAATATTGGCTACCTCTGTCGGTGTGATGGATGCAGCCCTTGGGTGGCGCTCGGAAGGCGATGGCCATTTTCAGCGCCCGGATCGCCAGGTCGCGCTTCATCCGGCTGCTGACGGCCCACCCAATGATACGCCGGGAATGCAGATCGAGGATGACCGCCAGATACAGCCACCCCTCGCGAGTCCAGATGTAGCTGATGTCGCCCGCCCATTTCTGGTTCGGCCCGGCCGCACGGAAATCGCGATCCAGCAGGTTCGGCGCAATGTTGAACGTATGATCGCTGTCGGTGGTTGCCTTGAACTTGCGTGTTCTCTCAACAGTAATCCCGTTTTCGCGCATCAGGCGCCCGACGCGCCGGTGCCCAACATCGACACCGACCTCCTTCAGCTCTTCGGTCATCCGTGGACGACCATAGCTGCCCAGGCTCAGGCGCGACTGTTCCTTAATATGCGCCAGAACAACCATGTCCATGCGCTGCCTGCGGCTGGCGGGGCGGCTCCGGAAAGCCCGCAAGCCACGCGGGCTGACATTCATGACCTGGCACAGCCGGTCGATCGGGAAGGCCCCGCGCTGTTCTTCGACGAACCGAAACCTCACGGCTTTTGGCTCGCGAAGAACTGGGTGGCTTTTTTTAGGATGTCCCTCTCCTCCTTGAGGATGCGGTTCTCGCGCCGAAGCCGTTCGTTCTCTCGCGCGAGTTCGCGATCCTCGGACGACACCACATCCGTGTCGCGGTGAGCCGTCACCCATTTGTTCAGGGTCGAAAGCCCAACACCCAGATCGTCGGCAACCTGACGCCGTGTCAGCCCGCTGGTCAGTGCAATTCGCACCGCGTCTTTGCGGAATTCATCCGTTCTTCCTGTGCCCATAGTTCGTCTCCTTTGCTGCACATTATGCTATCAAAGGAGCGGCACCAAACCGCGACAGGTCCAGTTTGCAGCTTCGGTTATCGTGAGATGGAATGTCGTCTAGCGCTGCGTGTGACACGGAATGTTCATAGCCGCGTTCTCAATTGAGTTACA
>CAZOKA010000256.1:0-3992 GCA_964580265.1 uncultured Rhodobacterales bacterium
AAAGGCGTGAACTTCTTTACCCTGGATACCACTGTCGGCGAATTTGTACTGACCAAGTCCAATGTCCGGATTCCAGAAGACACAGCGGAATTTGCCATCAACATGTCCAACCAGCGTTTCTGGGAAGCGGAAATGAAGCAGTACATCGATGACTGCCTCAAAGGTGAAGAGGGTCCACTCGGCAAGCGCTACAACATGCGTTGGGTGGCTTCCATGGTCGCCGAAGTGCACCGGATTCTGGTGCGTGGCGGGATCTTTATGTACCCGTTTGACCACCGCGACCCGTCCAAGGCCGGCAAACTGCGCCTGATGTACGAAGGCAACCCCATGTCCATGCTGGTAGAGCAGGCTGGCGGTGCCTCGTCAACCGGTCGCAAAGACATTATGGACGTCGAACCTCAGGACATTCACGACCGGGTACCGGTGGTACTTGGCTCCAAAAACGAAGTGGCGAAAGTGGTGGCTTACCACAACGCATAACCACGCGTTATTCTGTACGCTTACTTGCCCGCCGGATCAGTGCGCTGACCGCGCGGGTTTTTTGTTTGTCACCAACATTTATCTGAATAAGGAAGAAAACGATGGGTTATTCCGCAGTGCCAGCTGGCAAGGACGTCCCCAACGACGTCAATGTGATCATTGAAATTCCGGCCTTTGCGCCACCGATCAAATACGAAGTAGACAAAGACACTGACCTGGTCTGGGTTGACCGTCTGCAGGGTGCGACCATGCAATACCCAGCCAACTATGGCTACATCAACGACACCCTGTCCGACGACGGCGATCCGGTGGACGTACTGGTGGTCACCCCTCACCCGCTGATGATCGGTTCGGTGATCCGCTGTCGCCCGATCGGCATTTTTCATATGACCGATGATGGCGGCGAAGACGCCAAAGTGATTGCGGTACCGGTCGACAAACTGACGCCCATTTACCAGAATGTGCAGAAGGTGGAAGACATTCCATTGTTGAAAGAACAGGTGGAACTGTTTTTCAGCCACTACAAAGACATTGAGCCCGGAAAATGGGTCAAGGTGGAAGGCTGGGGCGACATCGAAGCCGCCCGCCGCGAAATCGAAAACGGCGTCAAGCAGTACCAGAACCAAAAATAACGGTTTGACGATTTTGCCCAACATCGAGTAGGGTGAGGCGTCACCACCTCATCCCTCTCACAGAACCGTACATACGGACCACGTATACGGCTCATGTCAATAACTTACCCCGAGTTCGGGGACAGTGACACCGGTTCGAACTTTGGTCAGGTTCACTAACCTCAGTTCATCGTGCAGATAGGCATTCGGGATGGCATGGTGGGCCAGTGGTGAAGCCGCGTTGCGCCAGCTTTGCATCTTGATGTAGCGAAACGGTGGGCGATAACCCAGTTGTTTCAGCCGTCGATGCAGCCGACCGGGCTTCTTCCACTGTTTGAGCTGGATGGCGCGTAAGCGCCGCCTGACCCACCTCATCACCTGCTTTAATACCCCTGCGCAGTTCGCAACTCGGAAGTAGTTGGCAAAGCCCCGCAGCACTGGGTTCAGCTCTCGGATGATCGCTGCTATCCCTGTGCCCCGGTTGCGCTTTGTCAGTCTTTTGAGCTTCTGCTTGAGTGTCACCACTTTTTGTTTCTGGATACGTGTATGATTTGTGTGAATCATGACGCCCAGAAACTTGATTCCCTCGTCGCTGTGAGCGATGTGGGTTTTGGTGGGGTTCACTTTGAGCTTCAGCGTTTCTTCCAGGTAGCGTCGGGCAACTCTGTGCGCGTTCTTCGAACCAGCCTGTGATCGGCACAGTATCAGGATGTCGTCCGCGTAGCGGACGATCCGATGGTTTCGTGCTTTCATGTGCTGGTCGAAGGCGTCCAGATAGACGTTGGCAATCAGGGGGCTGATGACGCCACCTTGTGGACTGCCCTGTGCGGTTGCCTCGAGGCTGTGGCCGACCATGACGCCGCTTTCAAGGAACTGGCGCAACAGTGTCAGGACACTGCCGTCGGTGATCCGTTGTCGGAACTGGCGGATGATCAGGTCGTGGTTGAGGGTGTCGAAGCATTTCGACAGGTCCATGTCTACGACCCATTCGCGCCGGTAGCGACGGATGAACAGTTCGGCTTTGCCTATGGCGTGGTGGCCACTGCGACCCGGGCGGTACCCGTAGCTTGACGGGTGAAAGTCGGGATCGAAGATCGGTTCGATGAGTCTGCGCAGTGCCTGTTGCACGACCCGGTCACGAACGCTTGGAATGCCCAGCAGGCGCTCACCACCGTCTTCTTTGGCGATGACGACACGTCTGACGGGTTGCGCCTGGTAGCGCTTTTCCTTGAGTTCGTGTAGCAGGCATGTCAGTTCGGCTTCCAGATTGGCTTCAAACGCTCTCAGGCTCTGCCCGTCTGTGCCGGGGGCACCTTTGTTGCGTTTGACGTGTCTGAAGGCTTCGTACAGACGCTGTTTTGACAGCAGGTGTCCGTACAGACTGTAGTATTTTCTCATGCCTGTGTGTCTCTGTGATGAGGGCTTGGCGTGTCGGTCTGGTTGTCGGTCTGTTTCAGGCGATCCGCCCGGGTGCTAGCGCTCTGGCAATCTGCCGCCACGGCTTCGTCTTACTCCCTTGTTCGGAGAACATCGCGGTCGGTTACGTTTCCGCAGCGCCTCGATGCTCGTCCCTGCCCCGTCGGGCAGTTTGTGAACACAACGTCCACCGATCACTCGTCGTCCTTCATTCTGGTTATTGACTTCCGCCCTTCGCATCCGGGCAGGGCTTTTGGCCCTGTCCGGTCCGCTGATCCTGTGTCTGCGGTCATTCCGGTTTTGTCCTCCACGCTGTTACCAGGCTTCGCGGGCCGGAATTTCTTCACTACTACGGCTTCATCTGCCACCTCGCACCAACTGTGACCTTGGCTTTCACCTTGTGTCACAGTTTCCGGTATCACCGGATTCGGTGTCAGGCTTCCCCGGTTACTGCACCGGCTCCCTGCTAACGATGCCACCCTCAAACACAGCTCAGGTCTGACTGAGTATGGGGCTTTGCGCTATTTTGCACGCTTACCCACCTGAACTGCCGAATCAGGTTCACTTGCGTTGTGTACCGTCAGCTTCCCTCAGGCTTCCTTCAGACCCCACCGTTGGCCGGTGACGCCCTTGCCATTTGGATTGTCTTCCCCTCAGTCGGGGTGACACCACCTTCTTTCAGATGGCCGGGTTTGCCGGCTTCGCCGGGCAAACAAAAAAAGCGCAAACACTGCGCTTTCAATGAGGTCGGGGTTCACAACACGGTCAGGACGTTTTTTTGTCTGAGGTCCCGTCGGCCCCCTCGGCGATCAACTGCTGGAATTCCGCATTGTCGCGCAATTCGGCAAAGACCGGATCATTTTTGACCTGATCCTTGTAACCTTCGGTGCCTTCCAGCGCCACTTTCAGATACTCCATCGCCTCGGACGGCTTGTCCAGCTGAGCGTAGGCGCCGGCCAACTGATAAAAGGCGTGTTTGTTTTCCGGGTCCATGCGCAGAGCCTGATTACACAGATTGATGGCCCATTGCGGCTCATTCATTTCCAGCGCCGCATCGGCCTTGTAGGTCATGGCTTCCACATTGTCCGGGTCCATTTCCAGAATCTGGTCATAAATGGTCATGCGATTGCTCAGAATCTGTTCCTGGCCGGCTTTCAGCCACAGACTGTGAATGTCCTGATGCTGGGAAAGACGCTTCTGAGCACTGGTGATGCCGCGCGATTTGCGCTGCAACTCTTCTTCCAGCTTCTTCAGACGTTCTTCGTAGGTGGCGATCACTTTGCTGACCTTGGTATCGGCCATGTCGTGCACTTTTACCTTGATGTCACGAATCGAGGTCCAGCCGACCAACAGCAACACCGACGAAATCCCGGCAATCAGGTAGAAAAAGTAGGTGACCGTATCGGTGGCATAACCGACCGCGCGACTGGTCGCGGTCAGTTCGCGGTTGACCACCTCTTTGGTCATTTCCACATGCATGTCGTT
>CAZOKA010000257.1:0-3987 GCA_964580265.1 uncultured Rhodobacterales bacterium
CGGCTCGACCTCGACGCATGTGTCGATGCAGGCGGTGAAGGATACCGCGTTCTGATTGCTCAGCGTATCGCGCCCGCGCTGCGCAGCCGGGCGATCGCGGCCGCGTCCATGTTCAGGCCCTGCAGGATACTGTCGGCGTCGCCGCCCGGCGCGCGCGGTGGGGATGGCGCATCAGGTGGCGTGCGATCGAACCGAGGCGCCGGTGCGGCCTGCATCACGCCATCGACCCGCGTGAAGGTGCCGCGTGCGGCGTTGTGCGGATGCTGCTCCACCTCATCCCAATCCAGAACCGGCGCGACACAGGCGTCGGTGCCATCGAAGATCTCGATCCATTCGTCGCGCGTCTTGCTGGCGAAGACCTGCGCATAGAGCGCGCGGCGGTCGGCCCATGTCGTGCGGTCGTTCTGATCCTGCAAATGCTCGGGCGGAAGGCCGGCAAGGCGCACCAGTTCGGCGAAGAACTGCGGCTCAAGCGGGCCGACGGAAATCGCGCGCCCGTCGCGCGTGGCGTAGCAGCGATAGAACGGGGCGCCGCCGTCCAGCAGGTTGTTCTCGCGCTCGCCGGTCCAATCGCCGCGGGCAAGCCACTGGTGGATCAGGCCCATCATGGCCGGCACGCCGTCCACCATCGCCGCATCCACCACCTGCCCCCGGCCCGAGCGCGACCGCTCGAACAGGGCCGACAGCACGCCGAGCAGCAGGAACATCGACCCGCCGCCGTAATCCGCCACCAGGTTGAGCGGCGGCGTAGGCACGTCATCGGCGCGCCCCATGGCGCCAAGGGCGCCGGACAGCGACAGGTAGTTGAGGTCGTGCCCCGCTGTCATCGCCAACGGGCCATCCTGCCCCCAGCCCGTCATGCGGCCAAAGATCAGGCCGGGGTTCTCCGCGTGGCAATCGGCCGGGCCGAGGCCGAGCTTTTCCATCACACCGGGCCGAAACCCCTCGATCACGATATCGGCGTTCGCGATCAGATCCCGCGCCAGGGCAAGCCCCTCCTGCGCCTTGAGATTCAACGCGATCGAGCGCTTGCCGCGCCGGTTGACATCGGTCACATCGGCCGGGGCCGAGGCCCTGTCGATCACCACGACATCCGCCCCCAGATCGGCCAGCAATTGCCCCGCCAGCGGGCAAGGCCCCAGGCCTGCCATCTCGATCACCTTCAACCCATCCAACGGACCAGCCATGCCACTCCCCCTCTGTCGCAGCGCACGTTTTCGGCAAAGTCGCAGCCTTGCGCCGGGTTGCCAAGCCGAAACCACGCCATCGCAAGGGCCAGATGTCGCGCCGCCGTGAATGGCGCATCGCGCGGCGATGCGTTATGGCAGGGAAAAACCGTGCCGCTTTGCAAGGAATGCCATGCAACCACAAATCCCCCTGACCCGCGATGTCGTGCTGATCGGCGGCGGGCACACGCATGCCCTGGTGCTGCGCAAATGGGGCATGGCCCCCCTGCCCGGCGCGCGGCTGACGCTGATCAATCCGGGCCCGACTGCGCCTTATTCGGGGATGCTTCCGGGGCACATCGCGGGGCATTACACGCGCGAGGAGCTGGATATCGACCTGGTCCGGCTGGCGCGGTTCGCCGGGGCGCGCCTGGTCCTGGCGCGGGCCACGGATATCGACCCGCAAGCCCAGAGCGTGACCACGTCGGACGGCCGCGTGATCGGGTATGACCTGGCCTCGATCGATATCGGGATCACCACGGAAATGCCGCGCTTGCCGGGGTTTGCCGAACACGGGGTGCCGGCCAAGCCGCTGGACGACTATGCGCGCTCCTGGCGGGCGTTCCTTGATCGCGTCGCGGCGGGCGAGGCCCCGCCCGAAGTTGCCGTGATCGGCGCCGGCGTGGCCGGTGTGGAACTGGCCATGGCCATGGCCCACGCGATGCGGCGGCACACCCCTGCCCCGTGCGTGACCCTGATCGAGCGCAGCGCGGGCCTGACCGGGGTCGGCCCGCGCGCCGAGGCGCGGCTGCGGCGCGCGCTTCGGTCGAACGGTGTGACGCTTCTGACCGGGGCGGGCGTGAGCCGCGTCACCGCGAACGCGGTCGAATTGTCCGGCGGCCAGAGCGTGCCGAGCGCGTTCACCGTGGGAACTGCCGGAGCGTTCGCGCATGGCTGGATCGCGGATACGCCGCTGCCGCAAGAGAACGGTTTCGTCAAGGTGGGCCGCGACTTGCGTGTCGAGGGGTTCGAGTCGCTATTCGCGGTCGGCGACTGCGCCCACATGAGCCACGCGCCGCGCCCCAAGGCCGGCGTTTTTGCCGTGCGGGCGGCGCCGGTGCTGCATCACAACCTGCGGGCCGCGCTGACGGGGCGGCGCTTGCGCGCGTTCAGGCCGCAGGGGGACTACCTCAAGCTGATCTCGCTTGGCAGCAAATCCGCCATGGCCGAGAAATGGGGCTGGCCGGTATCTGGGGCGGCCTTGTGGCGATGGAAGAACCGGATTGATCAGGGGTTCATGGACAAGTTCCGCCACCTGCCCCGCATGACCGCGCCGCAGCACCCGATCCGCACCGCCGCCAGCGGGGTGAACGAGGTGCTGGCGGGGGGAAAGCCGCTTTGTGCCGGGTGCGGCTCCAAGCTGGGCGCGGACAGGCTGAGCGCGGCGCTGGCGGCGCTGCCGGTGCCGCACCGCGCCGATGTGCTGTCGCGTCCGGGCGATGACGCCGCCGTTCTGGATATCGGGGGCGGGCGCAGGCAGGTCATCACGACGGACCACCTGCGCGCCTTCACCGAGGATACCGCCCTGATGGCGCGGATCGCGGCGGTGCATGCCCTCGGCGATATCTGGGCCATGGGGGCGACACCGCAGGCGGCGCTGGCGACTGTCATCTTGCCGCGCATGTCGGGGCCGCTGCAAACGCGCAGCATGGCCGAGATCATGGCCGCCGCTTCCGAGGTCTTTGCCGCCGAAGGCGCCGAGATCGTCGGCGGGCACTCGACCATGGGGGCGGAGACGACGCTTGGCTACACCATCACCGGGCTATGCGAGGGCGCACCCATCACCCACGCCGGGGCAAAGGCGGGCGATGCCCTGATCCTGACCCGGCCGATCGGCAGCGGCACGCTGTTGGCCGCCGAGATGGCGGGCGAGGCCGACGGGCGCGACATCGCGGCGCTGCTGGACCAGATGGCGCGACCGCAGGGCAGTGCGGCGCGGCTGTTGAAGGGGGCGCACGCGATGACCGACGTGACCGGCTTTGGCCTGGCCGGGCACCTGTCGAGCATCGCCACGGCATCGGGCCTGGGGGCGGAGATCGACCTTGCGGCGGTGCCGCTTTATGACGGCGCGCTGGCGCTGGCCGAGGCGGGGCACCGATCGAGCCTTTATCCCGACAACGCGGGCACCGCGCCGGTCGCGGGGGCGGCGGGGCCGCGCGGGGCCCTGCTGCACGATCCGCAGACCGCCGGCGGGTTGCTGGCCGCCGTGGATGCGGCCCAGGCGGAGCGTATCCTGGGCGATCTGAACGCGGCCGGGGTTCCGGCGGTGGCGATCGGAAGGATGGTCGAGGGGCCGCCCAGCGTGGTCTGCGCGGTGTGATCCGGGCGGGGCGACAGCGCCCATGCCACGGGGTGATCACGTGTGAAACGGTAACGCCAAGGCATTGTTTTAAATATTAACATTCATATCGAAGGGCATTCCCCTAACCCGCGGAGCCGGTGGCGGGCACGGCACGCCGCGCGGCGCGGCCGGGCGATGCGGATGGAGAATGGAGCGCCCCAACACGCGGCCAGCGCCTGACCCACAAGTGTTCGCCACCTGACACAACGGTCTAGGTGCGGTGGGCCGGTCTATGGCCTTTTGCGGACCTTCAATCGAGCGCCAATGCGCGGAATCAAGGGCGAAGCCCGCCGCGCATCGCCGGGCCGCACCCACGGCACGGCGATTTGGCTGACACTTGCGCAACACACTGAGGTTTTTCGGATTTGGCTGGGATAAAGCGCTTTATCGCCAGCGTAGGATCGCCGCACCGCGGCCCGT
>CAZOKA010000258.1:0-3981 GCA_964580265.1 uncultured Rhodobacterales bacterium
AGCGCCAGCAGGCACTTGGCCCAGTCGATGGTCTCGGCCACGCCCGGCTTCTTGAACAGATCCTCGGTGCGCAACCGCTGAACGAACGCCACCACCTCGCGGCTCAGCGTCTCGGCGGCCTCGGGCGCGCGGGCGTGCAGGATCTCGATCTCGCGATCGAAGGTCGGGTAATCGACCCAGTGGTACAAGCACCTGCGCTTCAGCGCATCATGCACCTCGCGCGTTCGGTTCGATGTCAGGATCACGATCGGCGGCTCGGGCGCGCGCACTGTGCCCAGCTCCGGGATCGTGACCTGGAAATCGCTCAACGCCTCCAGCAGGAACGCCTCGAACGGCTCATCGGTCCGGTCCACCTCGTCGATCAGCAACACCGGCGGGCCTTCGGGCTGCGGGCGCATGGCCTGCAGCAGCGGCCTCTCGATCAGGTACTCCTCGGTAAACAGCTCCGATTTCAGCGCGTCGCGGTCGCCTCCGCTAGAAGCCTCGGCCGTCCGAATCGCGATCATCTGCTCGGCGAAGTTCCACTCATAGACCGCGCTGGCCGAATCCAGCCCCTCGTAGCACTGCAACCGGATAAGCCGCCGCCCAAGCGCCGCAGCGATGGCCTTGGCGATCTCCGTCTTGCCGGTGCCCGCCTCCCCTTCCAGGAACAGAGGCCGGCCCAGCTTCAGCGCCAGGAATGTCACTGTCGCCAGTGCCCGCCCGCAGACATAATTCTGCCCCTCCAGCGCCGCTTGCACCGCGTCAATCGAATCCATACCGCTCATACCAATTCCTGTTTTCTTGTTTTAAAACAATCTGTTGACTTTACGTTTCACAGTGAAACACCATGCTTGCAACTAGCGGATAGCCGCGTCAAGACACTCTCGCCAGCCGCCCCGCGCCGCCGCAGTCCGACAATAGCCCAGAAACCCCATGAATTCTTCCAATTTTCGCCCCATTGGCGGCCTAGGAATTTCCCCAACACCCCGCGACTTGATCCGGGGCAAGGATTGGGGAAGAGACTTCATGCAGGACATGCCACACCTTACCGAGACATCGCTGGCCGATCTGACCCGCGATGACTGGCTGCGTTCGGTGGCGGACATCGTGACGCCCCAGGGCGCCTTCGAAACGCTCGGCCCCCGCCACAGCGCCGCCCTCGTGACGGCGGGCCGGACGCTGCTTGTTACCTTCGAAAGCCTCCAGGGCATTCAGGCCCTTTCCGACACCGCACACCCCATCGGCTGGGAGTTGGCCGAGGCTAACGGCTGGTCCCACCTCGCCCTGATCAGTGACGGCGATACCTGGTTCCGTCACCGCGCCGTCTATGGCTATTTCGACAGGCTGGTCGATGACGGCTTCTTCGAGGAATTCGACCAGGTCATCTTCTACGGGGCCGGCTCCTGCGGCTACGCCGCCGCCGCCTTTTCGGTCGCCGCCCCCGGCGCGCGCGTGCTCTCGGTCCAGCCCCAGGCGACGCTTGATCCCCGCCTGACGGAATGGGATGACCGCTTCGTTCACATGCGCCGCACCTCGTTCATCGATCGCTACGGTTATGCGCCCGACATGCTGGATGCGGCCGACCGCGCCTTCGTTCTCTATGACCCCCATGAGCAACTCGACGCGATGCACGCCACCCTGTTCGACGCCCCGAACGTGACTCGCCTGCGTATGCCCAACATGGGCGCTGCCCTGCAGGGCGACTTGATCTCGCTCGATCTGCTCAGCAGCCTGATCATGGCGGTCGCCGACGACACCCTGACACGGCAACACTTTGCCGGGCTGATGCGCCTGCGTCGCAGCTACGGACCCTATATCCTGCGCTTGATGAGCAAGCTCGCCGCCCAGGATCGCCCGCATCTCGAGATGGCCGTGTGCCGGAATGCGCTTACCCGGATCAGGGCGCCGCGCATTCGCCGCCGCCTGCGCATACTGGAAGAAAAGCTCGCCGCATCCCAAGACGACGATGGCGAGACGCGCGACAAGGATACGCAGCCCGAGTCCTCCGATCAGCCCTGACAGAAAAACGCCGCTGGTCCAAAGCGCGGCAATTGTGTATCCGATCGGGCATGAGCACCACTATCATCCTGCCCCGCCCCGACGACTGGCACCTTCACCTGCGCGATGGCGCGATGATGCGCGCCGTGCTGCCTGAAACCGCCCGTGATTTTGCGCGCGCGATCATCATGCCCAACCTCGTGCCGCCCATCGTGACCGGCGCGCAGGCCGCAGCCTATCGTGCGCGCATCCTCGATGCCCTGCCCGCCGGCATGGTGTTCGAGCCGCTGATGACGCTCTACCTGACCGAAGACACCGACCCGGACGATCTTGCCGCCGCCCATGCCAGCGGGTTGATTACCGCCGTCAAACTCTACCCCGCGGGTGCCACCACGAACTCGGCCTCGGGGGTGCGCGACTTCGACAAGGTCCGCCCCGTGCTCGAGCGAATGGCCGAGATCGGCTGCCCCCTCTGCGTGCATGGCGAGGTGACCGACCCAGACGTCGATATCTTCGACCGCGAGGCGGTGTTCATCGACCGCGTTCTGGACCCCATCCGCCGCGCCACGCCCGGCCTGCGCGTGGTGATGGAGCATATCACCACCGCAGACGGCGTCGCTTATGTCCAATCAGCCGAGGCAGGGCTGGGAGCGACGATCACAACGCATCACCTGGTGATCAACCGCAATCACATCCTGGTGGGCGGGCTCAAACCTCACTATTATTGCCTGCCCGTGGCCAAGCGCGAGGACCATCGCCTTGCCCTGCGAAAGGCCGCAACCAGCGGCGATGCGCGATTTTTCCTCGGCACCGACAGCGCCCCTCATACCGACGCCAACAAGCTCAGCGCCTGCGGCTGTGCGGGCTGCTTCACCGCACCTAACACCCTGCCGATCCTCGCCCACGTGTTCGAAGAGGACGGCGCGCTCGACCGTCTCGAAGGGTTCGTCGCGCGTCATGGGGCGGAATTCTATGGGCTGCCTGTCAACAGTGGAACCATCACGCTCACCAAGTCCGCACCTGCCCCCGGCCCGAGCCATATCGATACAGAGGATGGCCCGGTCACCGTGTTCGATCCCGGCTTTGACTTGGCCTGGAGTGTCCTGCGTTAGTGCCGCACTGTGCACGCTCCACCCTGAATACTGAATCGCCCCGGTTTCACCGGAGACCTATAGCTTCATTTCACGCGACCATATCGAGCACGGCGCGCACAACGGAAAGACGCCCTACGAAGCTCTCAGAGAAAAGCTATAATCAACAAACGGAATGCCCCGCGAGCAACTGCACCTTACTGTTTGCCGAAAGTCGGCATGAGGGGACGTTGTTCCAAGATTTCGACGCGATTTTCAGAAAACGGAGTTGTTCAACACAATCAGCCCGGAGCGGAACGTCGCGTAGAGTGCAGCACGTATCGGGTCATCGACGAGCAGGGCGGGAAGCCGACCCTCGCCGCGCCGGCTACAAAGGTCAGCCAATAAGCCTCTTGGTGTCATTGGCTGAATGCGAGTTCTGCGCTTTGATCTGAAAGTCATGACCCAATCAGAGGAATGTTCATCGCAAGCGCCGCGGGGCGCTACAGGCACCAGGCTGCCGGCCCTCCAATCAGTCGTGGTCCGGATGCTGGCGGCTGGCGTAGGTTCTCAGGGCGTCCGGCGGCGTGGTTGCCTCGGTGGTCGAGCACGGCAGCTCCCCCAGCAGATCGATCCAGGCGAGCCTGCTTTCGCAACCGAACTCCTGTTCCGGCACAACGGCCTCCGGCTCATCCAGGCTGGGAAGCGAAACGTCGATCCGCGCCGATTCCACGTAGCGAAAGTGAAGCGATGTGCCGCAGGCAGCGCAGAAGCCACGCTCAACAGCTTCCGAGGACCGGAACCATGCCGGCTCTCCCCGGGTCCAGGCGAAGTTCTCGAGGCCGACTTCCCCCAATGCCAGGAAGGCGGAGCCAGAGGCTTTCTGGCACATGCGGCAATGGCAGACATGCGGCGTCGTGAGAGGCGCGGA
>CAZOKA010000259.1:0-1776 GCA_964580265.1 uncultured Rhodobacterales bacterium
GCGGTGACATGGAAATATCCCTCTTGCATCCTGCGCGGTGACGACAGCCAGGGCGAATTTTACTCGATCGCCATCACCAATAACTGGCAGCAGGCCGATACCGGCACCAAGATGGTGCACCTGGGCAAGAACACCAAAAGCCGCATCGTCTCCAAGGGGATCAGCGCGGGACAGGCCCAGAACACCTATCGCGGGCTGGTCTCGATGCACCCCAAGGCCAAGAACGGCCGCAATTACACGCAGTGCGACAGCCTGCTGATCGGGGACAAGTGCGGCGCGCATACCGTGCCCTACATCGAGGTCAAGAACAACTCGGCCCGCGTCGAACACGAGGCGACGACATCCAAGGTGGATGACGACCAGATGTTCTATTGCCGCCAGCGCGGCATGGACGAGGAAGAGGCCGTCGCGCTTGTCGTCAACGGGTTCTGCCGCGAGGTGCTACAGGCCTTGCCGATGGAATTTGCCATGGAGGCGCAGCAGCTCGTTGCGATCTCGCTGGAAGGGTCGGTTGGTTAAGGCGGGCATGTCGGCGCTGCGACCTGGAGGGAACAATATGGCAAAACGAGTGTCTGGCCTGACCCGTAGTGCGGCGAGGGGTGCCGTACCCGTAACCGCGCAGGTGGGCGGTGATGTAACAGAAACGGAAAAAACATGATGCGCCCGGAACTTACCTTGCCCGAGGCCGAATCCGAGGCCCTGCGCGCCGCCTATGCGGGCGCGGACGTGATCCTTGAATACGGCAGTGGCGGCTCCACCGTGATGGGCGCCGAACTGGGCAAGCGGGTGCTGTCGGTCGAAAGCGACAAGAAATGGGCGCAGATGATGCGCGACTGGTTTGCGGCCAACCCGCCAAAGCGCGCGGTTGATGTGATCTGGTCCGATGTCGGCAAGACCAAGAAGTGGGGCTACCCGGTGGACGAGCGCGGCTGGAAACGATACGCGCGCTACCCGCTCGAGGTTTGGGACCTGCCCGAGTTCGAACATCCCGACGTGGTGCTTGTCGATGGGCGGTTCCGTGTCGGCTGCGCCTTGGCGGCGGCTTACCGGATCAGCCGCCCGGTGACGCTCTATTTCGACGATTACGTGAACCGGCGCCGTTATCACGAGGTCGAAGACTTCATCGGTGCGCCGGTCGAAACATACGGGCGCATGGCGCGCTTCGATCTTGAGCCGATGGAGCTGCCGCCCGGAAAGCTGCTCAGGATCGTGCAGTTGATGTCATTCGCCTGATCCAGTGCGAACAGGAAAAAGGAACTGAAATATGCTTGAAATCAAAAACTTGCACGTCAAACTTGAAGACGAGGACACGGTCATCCTGAAGGGCGTGAACCTGACCCTGGAGGCGGGCAAGGTGCATGCGATCATGGGGCCGAACGGATCGGGTAAATCGACGCTCAGTTACGTGCTTTCGGGGCGTGATGGCTACGAGGTGACCGAGGGCGAGGCATGGCTTGACGGCGTAAATATCCTTGAGCTGGAGCCCGAGGAGCGCGCCGCCGCCGGCCTGTTCCTGGCGTTTCAATACCCGGTCGAGATTCCCGGTGTGGGCAACATGACGTTCCTGCGCACCGCCGTGAACGCACAACGCAAGGCCCGCGGCGAAGAGGAAATGAACTCCACCGAGTTCCTCAAGCTGATCCGCGAGCGCGCCAAGACCCTGGATATCGACGCTGACATGCTCAAGCGACCGATCAATGTCGGTTTTTCGGGCGGCGAGAAGAAGCGGAAGGTTTAAGATCATCACTTAAACCAGCTGTCTGAATAGCCTGCGTT
>CAZOKA010000259.1:1786-3950 GCA_964580265.1 uncultured Rhodobacterales bacterium
AAGAAGCGCAACGAGATCCTGCAAATGGCCATGTTGGAACCGCGCATGTGCATCCTGGATGAAACCGATAGTGGCCTGGATGTGGACGCGATGAAGCTGGTGGCCAAGGGCGTCAACGCCCTGCGCGACCCGAACCGCGCATTTCTTGTTATCACGCATTATCAACGGCTTCTGGATCACATTGAACCCGATGTCGTGCACATCATGTCGGATGGCCGCATCATCAAGAGCGGCGGTCCGGAACTGGCGCTTGAGGTCGAGAAGAACGGCTATGCCGACATCAAGGCGGAGGTGGCGTAATGGCTTTGACGCAGGCGAAACTCGATGCGACCGAGGCGCGCCTTGCCGCCATGGACGCGCCGGCGCAGGGTGCCGGGTGGCTGGCGCAGGCCCGCGGCGACGCGGTGGCGCGGCTGCGCGAGATGGGGCTGCCGGGTCGGCGTGACGAGTACTGGAAATTTACCCGCCCCGATAGCCTGATCGCGCCCGAGGCGCCGATGGCCGCGGTCCTCCCGATCGACGAGGCGCCGATGTTTGACGAGTTCGACCGCTTGAAGCTGGTCTTCGTCGATGGCGTTTTCGACCCGGACAGTAGCGATGACCCCTCCCTTGCTGGCGTCGAGATCGAGCGCCTGACAGATGTCGCCGAAACCGACATCCACTGGGCGCGCGATCTGTATGGCGTGCTGGAGAAACGCGGCCAATCGCCGGTTGCGCGTCCCTTGGCGGCGCTGAATACCGGCTACGCCCAGGACGGTTTCCTGATCCGCGTGACGGGCCGGGCCGAGCGACCGATCAGCTTGATTTATCGCCATGAATCAGATAGTTCTGATGCGATCTTACACCACCTTGTGAAACTTGAGGAGGGCGCCGAGCTGACCCTTCTGGAAAACGGTCCGGCTGCCGCGCGGTTCAACAAGGTTCTTGAGGTCGATATCGCCGATAGCGCCCGGTTCAACCACATTCGCGCGCAGGGCCGCGATCACGAGCGTCGCGCCGCGACCCACATCTTTGCCCGTCTTGGCGCCGAAAGCGTGTTCAAATCGTTTACCATGTCCGTCAACGGCCAGATGACGCGCAACGAATGCGTGATCGAACTGACCGGCGACGACGCCGTGGCCCATGTCGCCGGGGCAGCCATGGGCGATGGCGATTTCCATCATGACGACACGGTGTTTGTCACCCATGACGCCGAGCGCTGCGAAAGCCGCCAGGTGTTCAAGAAGGTGCTGCGCAACGGCGCTGTCGGCGTGTTCCAGGGCAAGATCCTTGTCAAGGAAGGCGCCCAGAAAACCGATGGCTACCAGATCAGCCAATCCCTGCTTCTGGACGAGGACAGCCAGTTCCTGGCCAAGCCGGAGTTGGAAATCTACGCCGATGACGTGGCCTGTTCGCATGGCTCCACCACGGGCGCGATCGACGCCGATACGCTGTATTACCTGCGTTCGCGCGGGGTGCCCAAGGCCGAGGCGACCGACCTGCTGGTTCTGTCTTTCCTGGCGCAAGCTGTCGAGGAAATCGAGAACGAGGCGCTGCGCGAGGCGATCACCGAACGCCTTGATGCGTGGCTGGCGCGGCGGCGCGGCTGATGGCGTTGACCGCCGATATCGCCGCCACCTACCGGGGGCCGGGGCGCGTCGTGCGCCGGCTCCTGGGAATGGGCCGGCGAGAGGATCGCGCGCTGGTGCTGCTGCTCTTGGCCAGCCTGCTCATGTTCGTGGCGCAAGCCCCGTATCAGGCCCGGCTGGCGCATCTTGACCCAACCGTACCTCTGGGCGCCCGCCTGTACTGGAGCGCGCTTCTGTGGGTCTTTTTTCTGCCGCTCCTTTTCTACCTGCTCGCGACGCTGGGTTGGGCCGTGAGTCGCCTCGCGCGTGCAGGCCTCAGCGGCTATGCCATTCGGCTCAGTCTGTTCTGGGCGCTGCTGGCGGCATCGCCTGCGGCGTTACTTGCCGGGATGGTGGCAGGGTTCATTGGCCCCGGTCCGGGCTTGCAACTGGTGGGCGCTGTGTGGTTTGGACTGTTCCTGTGGTTCTGGATCGCGGGAATGCGCGGCGCTGGCGGGGGGATGGCCGATGAACAGGGATGAAATGGTGGCGCTCGTGATGGAAACCGTGCGTCGCCCAGCCGATGCGGCCCGCCGCATTACCGGGTGGCAGATCGA
>CAZOKA010000260.1:0-3933 GCA_964580265.1 uncultured Rhodobacterales bacterium
GAAGCGGGGCAGCATGGCCGAGAAATCCCGGCCATTGCCGTCTTCGTGCTCGACGAATTGCTCATAGAGCTCGGTGGCGAGTTTACCGACCGGTGTGTCGGCGTCGGCGGTTTCGGCGGCTTGCTGGCTCAGGCGGAGATCCTTGAGCATCAATTCGGCCGCGAATCCGGGCGTGTAGTCGTTGTCGGCGGGCGATTTCGGCCCGACGCCCGGCGCGGGGCAGTAGGTGTTCATCGACCACGATTGCCCCGAGGAAGTGGACACCACATCGAACATCTTCTGCCGGTCGAGGCCCAGCTTGTCGGCCAGCGCGAAGGCCTCGCAGGTCACGATCATGGTGCCGGCCAGGATCATGTTGTTGCACACCTTGGCCGACTGACCGGCGCCCGCCTCGCCGCACAGGACGGCCTTCTGGCCCATCACGTCGAACAGCGGCGCAACCTTGTCGAAGCCCTCTTGCGTGCCGCCGACCATGAAGGTCAGCGTGCCGCCCGACGCGCCGCCGATACCGCCTGAGACGGGCGCGTCGAGGAAGTGGATGCCGGCCTTTTCGGCGATGGCGGCGACGGCGCGTGTGTTGTCCACGTCGCTGGTCGAGCTGTCTACAAGGGCCGCGCCCGCCTGCATCACCGGCAGGATCTGGTCGGCGACGGCGTGCATGATAGCGCCGTTGGGGAGCATGGTGATCACCACGTCGGCGCCATTGGCGGCCTCTTCCACGGTGGTGGCGCTGGTCACGCCCTCGATGGATACGTCGGCCATGTCAAAGCCAGTTACGTCATGGCCGGCCGCGGCGAGGTTGGCGGCCATCGGCCCGCCCATGTTTCCCAGCCCGATAAACCCGATTTTCATGTCGTCTTCTCCTCAAGGTCAAGGGCGTGATCGCCCAATGGCAGAAGCATTTGCGACACCGCCACATCGGGCAGGGCGTCGAGGGCATGCTTCCAGTGCGGATTGCGGTCCTTGTCGATGATGGCGGCGCGCACCCCTTCCAGAAAATCACCCTGGTCCATGGACCGGTAAGTAAAGCGGTATTCAAGGTCCAGCGCGCGGCGGATTTCGGCCGAGGGGCCGCGCAGGCGGTGGATCATTTCCACGGTGCACCCCATCGACAGGGGCGAGTTGCGGCTCATCTGCTTGAGGGCGGCGACGGTGAAATCATCGTCCTGCGCATTCAGGCTGCGCAGGATATCATCCAGCCGCTCGCCCCCGAAATGGGCGGTTATGTCATCCATCTGGGCGCTGAGGTCGGAGGCGGGCGGCGCCTCGGCGCAGGGGCGCTCGGCGGCGTCGATATCGCCGGTAGCGCACAGATCGGCAATCAGGTCGGGCCAGTCGTTGCGCGGCAGGCAGGCGTCGGCGAAGCCTGCGAAAATGGCGTCTCCGGCGGACATGCGCGCCGCGGTCAGGCCGAGGTATTCGCCCGTGCGCCCCGGCGCCCGCGCCAGCAGAAGTGAGCCGCCGACATCGGGCACCAGGCCGATGCCGCATTCGGGCATGGCGATCTGCGCACCGGGGTCAACGATGCGGTGGCTGCCGTGGCACCCCACGCCGACGCCGCCGCCCATGACAAAGCCCTGCATGAGGCTGACCACGGGCTTGGGAAACTCGAACAGCTTGGCGTTCATGCGGTATTCATCGGCCCAGAAGCGACGCCCATAGGCATAATCGCCCGCCGTGCCGGTGCGATAAAGCTCGGCGATGTCGCCGCCAGCGCAGAACGCCTTGTCGCCCGCCGCGTCGAGGATCAGCAGATCGACCGCATCGTTGCCACGCCATTCGTCGAGCGCGCCTTCGATCTTGAGGCACATGTCATATGTCAGCGCGTTGAGGGCCTTGGGACGATTGAGCGTGATGCGCCCGGCGCGCCCTTCGATCCGGATGTTTATGTCGGCGCTTTCATCGGTCATTGTCAGCGATCCGCCAGCATTTGCCGCGCCACGATCAGGCGCATGATTTCGTTCGTGCCTTCGAGGATTTCGTGCACGCGCAGGTCGCGCACCAGCTTTTCGATGCCGTAATCGGCCAGGTAGCCATAGCCGCCATGCAGTTGCAGGCACTGGTTGACGATCCTCGATCCCGCCTCGGTCACGAATTTCTTGGCCATGGCGCAGAACTTGGTGGCGTCGGGCGCGTTCTGATCCAGTTTCCACGCCGCCTGCCGCAGGAAGGTGCGGGCGGCCTGCAACTCGATCTCCATCTCGGCGAGGCGAAATTGCAGGGCCTGGAATTGATCGATGGACTGACCGAAGGCCTTGCGCTCGCCCATGTAGTCCAGCGTCATGTTCAGGGCGCTCTGCGCAGCGCCGAGGCTACAGGCCGCGATATTGAGCCGCCCACCGTCAAGCCCGGCCATGGCATAGTTGAAGCCCTTGCCCTCCTGGCCGATCAGGTTGTCGGCGGGGATGGTGCAATCGTCGAACTGCACCTGCCGGGTGGGTTGGCTGCGCCAGCCCATCTTGTCCTCGAGCGCGCCATAGCTCAGCCCGTCGGTGCCCGCGTCCACGATCACCGTCGAGATCCCCTTGGGCCCCGCATCACCGGTGCGGCACATCACGACATAGGCGTCGGAATACCCGCCCCCCGAGATGAACGCCTTGGTGCCGTTCAGGGTGTAGCCCGTGTTGGTACGGTTAGCACGGGTTTTCAGTGCGGCTGCGTCGCTGCCAGAGCCGGGTTCGGTCAGGCAGTAGCTGAGCACGGTTTCCATCGACAGCACGCCGGGCATGTAGCGCGCCTTGATGTCGTCGCTGCCGAAGGTGTCGATCATCTTGGCGCACATGTTGTGGATCGACAGGAACGCTGCAACCGAGGGGCAGGCCATCGACAGCGCCTCGAACACCAGCGTGGCGTCAAGGCGGCCCAGCCCGGCGCCGCCGGATTCCTCGGACACGTAAAGCCCGCCAAAGCCGAGCTGCGCGATCTCCGGCCACAGCTCCTTGGGGATGGTGCCCTGGGCCTCCCAGTCGCGGGCATGCGGAGCGATGCGGTCCTGCCCAAAGGCGTGAGCCATGTCGAAAATGGCGGTTTGTTCTTCGGTCAGGGCGAAATCCATGGCTTTCCTCCGCGTGGTCGGCGCCTTGCGCCGCTAAATGAACGTATGTTTAATTCTTGATTCTTTCAGGAGTTTTTCAAGCCTGCAAGCATTGGTGCTGTGCCTGGCGGGTGGCGGGGCGCGGCGCCGCGATGCCGTGTGCCATCCTTGGAACGCGGTGTTCGATTGTCAAGCGCGGGACGAAATGCGCGCCCGCCAGCGGGCAAGCGCGCATTCGATTGGTCACGATCGGGGCGGGATCACTCCATCTGCTTGAAGTGGAATTCGCCGCCTTCCTTGATACCGCTCGGCCAGCGCGAGGTGATCGTCTTGGTGCGCGTGTAGAACTTGAACGCGTCGGGGCCGTGTTGATTGAGATCGCCGAAGGCCGATTTTTTCCAGCCGCCGAAGGTGTGATAGGCCAGCGGCACCGGGATCGGCACGTTGACGCCGATCATGCCGACGTTGACACGGTTGGCGAAATCGCGGGCGGCGTCGCCATCGCGGGTGAAGATCGCGGTGCCGTTGCCCATCTCGTGATCCATGGCCAGCTTGAGCGCCTCCTCGTAGGAGCCGGCGCGCACGGTGCTGAGGACCGGGCCGAAGATTTCCTGCTGGTAGATGTCCATGTCCGGCGTGACCTTGTCGAAAAGGTGCGGGCCGACAAAGAAGCCATCCTCGTATCCCTGAAGCGAGAAATCGCGGCCATCGACGACAAGTTCGGCGCCCTGGTCGATGCCGGATTGCACCAGCCCGAGGATCTTTTCCTTGGCGGCAGCGGTTACGACGGGGCCGTAATCCACGTCGTCGCCGGCGGTGTAGGGGCCGACCTTGAGCTTCTCAATCCGCGGAACCAAGCCGTGGGTTATGGCAATACCTGGACCGCGCCGCAGGACACC